>ONTX01000159.1 GCA_900320825.1 uncultured Lachnospiraceae bacterium
ATAATGCCTTAACGCCTTTTCAAGAATCTCGGGAGAACTGGAATCAAGACATAAAGGAAGGGACGTTGCCTGGGTAACTTCTTCAATTACTCTGAGCATCATGGATTCTTCATCAATTCCGCTCATACCCACATTGATATCCAGAACTCCTGCCCCGTTTTCTTCCTGCTCCCTTGCAAAGGTAAGGACTCTGTCAGTATTGCCTTCACGAAGTTCAGCCTGAAGAGCTTTTTTTCCCGTGGGATTGATCCTCTCACCCACAATGATGAATTTTCCGTCAAGTCCGAAGGAAAGAGTCTGTCTCTCACTTGTCAAATATCTTATCCCATCCGGTCTTAAAGCTTTTCTTCTGACAGGGCCTCTTCCGAATCTGTCGTTTATTGCCTTGATATAATCAGCGTTTGTACCGCAACATCCGCCTATGATCTGGGCTCCTGCATCCACAAGCACTTCCATTTCGGAAGCAAAATCAAATGCGCTCATTTTATAGACAGTCTTGTTATTCTCGTCCAGTTCGGGAAGTCCGGCATTAGGTTTTGCGATAACCGGAATCTTTGTATTGGCTGCGATCGCAGATACAATTTCTGCCATCTGTGCAGGACCTGTGGAACAGTTAACGCCGACAGCGTCAGCCCCAAGACTCTCACAAACAACCGCAGCAGTTACGGCATCGGTACCGAAAAGAGTTCTTCCGTTTGATTCAAAAGTAAGTGTGACCATTACAGGAAGCGAACAGACTTCAGATGCTGCAATAAGGGCAGCCCTGGTTTCCGCAAGACTCATCATGGTCTCAACTACAAGAAGGTCGCATCCGTATTTTTCAAGGCTTCTGATCTGATCCTTATAAACATCGATCAGATCTTCCAGTTCCAGCGTTCCCATGGGCTTAAGCTGCCTGCCGGTCATAGTTATATCGCCTGCAACCAAAACTCTGCGATCCTTACATTCATCCGCAACCTTACGGGAAATACCGCACAGAGACTTTATAAGATCATCACGTGAGTCTTTTAAACCGTATTCATCAAGCTTGATGGAATTTGCGGTAAAAGTGGGGGCATAGAGAATATCACTGCCCGCATTTACATAACTTCTCTGAAGATCCAGCATGATGTCCGGATTTTCGCTTATCCATTTCTCCGGACATACACCCGCAGGCATGCCTGCTTTGGCCAGATTAGTTCCACAGGCGCCGTCAAGATATATTATTTTATCCTTAACAAAATCTCTGAATTCCTGTTTAGTCATAATTCACCACACATTTATTCATTTTATTACATTTATGGGGAAAAATGAATACTTTACAGAAAAACAGGGCGGTTAAAGCACCGCCCTGTATCACATTTCATAATGGTCAAAAATGATCATCTGTTTTCTATCGGCTGATATGTATTATGCTCACCCACATACTTGAATGCAGGTCTTACGATCTTGCCGCCGTTAACAAGCTCCTCTATCCTGTGAGCGCTCCAGCCTGACATTCTTGCAATGGCAAAAAGAGGTGTGAAAAGTTCTTCCGGTATACCAAGCATTGAATATACAAAACCTGAATAAAAATCCACATTTGCACAGACTGGTTTACGAATGCCCTTATTCTCGGTTATGAGCTTTTTTGATATCCTCTCAACCCTGTCATAGAATTCAAATTCTTTGACAAGTCCTTTTTCAACAGCCAGATTACGTGCATATTCCTTAAGAAGCACTTCCCTGGGATCTGACAATGTATAAACAGCATGTCCCATACCATAGATAAGTCCGGCACCGTCAAAAGCCTTCTTATCCATTATCTTCTTAAGGTATACCTCAACCTCTGCATCATCCTCGATATTGGCGATGTTTTCCCTGAGGTTTCTGAACATTTCCTGAACCTTGAGATTTGCTCCGCCATGCTTGGGTCCCTTCAAAGAACCTATAGAAGCAGCCATTGAAGAATATGTATCCGTTCCGGATGAGGTAACAACATGAGTTGTAAATGTAGAGTTATTTCCTCCGCCATGATCCGCATGAACAATAAGTGCAATATCAAGAACTTTTGCTTCAAGTTCCGTATAATGCCCGTCGGGACGAAGCATCTGAAGGATATTCTCAGAAAGAGAAAGATTCTTCTTTGGATTTCTTATGATAAGAGCCTCATCCTTCCTGAAATGCATAAAGGAATGGAAAGAATAAACTGCTATCAAGGGAAGTTTATTAATGAGCTCAAGACACTGCCTGAGAACATTGTCAGGGGAAATATCATCGGGCCTGGGATCATAGGTATAAAGTGTAAGGATACATCTCTGAAGGGCATTCATGATGTTTCCGTTGGACGCCTTCATGACAACATCTCTTACAAATCTGGCTCCAAGCTCCTGAAGATTGGAAGAAACATGAAGGTAGCTGTCCAGTTCATCCTGATTGGGAAGATGTCCGAATAAAAGAAGGAAGGATACTTCTTCAAATCCGTGGATCCTTTCGCCGAGGCCGCCTACGATATCCATTACATCGATGCCCTGATAATATAGTCTTCCCTCACAGGGAACTTTTTCTCCATCAACAACATCAAAAGCAACAACATCAGAAACCTCGGTAAGACCGGTGAGCACACCTTTACCGTTAGACTCTCTGAGACCTCTTTTTACGTCATATTCAATATAGAGGTTGGTATCTATCTTGGGAACTTCATGAAGTTCCGAAATAAGCTTCTGAACATCTGATTTTATCTCGGATATATCAAGAAGATCCGGCATTTCAAGTTTTTCTCTGTCTTCGTACATTAAAGCCTCCAGATAACTCTAAAATACATACATGTATTTATGTATACAACATTTCTGAGATTATTTCAACCATTAATAAAATTCCTGCCGAAAACTATCGGCAGGAATCATTTTACATATATTGATCTTCCACGGCGGATGTTACATCTTTCTTATAAGATCAAGAAGCTCCTTATTATAAGTATCCGCAAATGAATCATAAATGGATGAAGTAGTCTGCTTAAACTCTTCCAGATCAGGATAAGTAATGGTCATACCTTCGTCCTGAAGCTTTTCGATATAATCTTCAGTCTGCTGTTTTATAAGTTCTCTGTCGGTCTTCTGGGCATTTATTGCGGCAATCTCAAGTATCTGCTTATCTTCATCGGAAAGCTTATCCCATATATCCTGTCTGATAACAAAAGGCATAACATCGTAGCTGTGATTTGTTATTGCAAGATTATCCTGTACTTCATAAAGCTTATTGTTGTAAATAACAGGAATGGGATTTTCCTGGGCATCAAACTCACCGTTTCTGAGAGCGTCGGGAAGCTTGGTAAACTCAAGAACTTTGGGTTTTGCACCGAGAAGTAGCATTGTCTCCATGACTATCCTGTTCTCAGGAGTCCTGATATTAAGATCTTTCATATCTAAAACATTGTTTACGGGACCTGCAGCGGCTGATGTGGTAACACATCTGAAACCGTTATCGTAATGTCCGAGAACATGAATGTTATTTTGAGAAAGGTCTGATTCAGCCATGACCTCGATATCACCGTCTACAAAGGTCCATGCCTGTTCAAAATCGTCAAAAAGGAAAGGGAATGCACTTATACCGATATTAGGATCGTAGTTTGCAAAGTTTCCGGCGCTGGATGCGGTAATATCTACGGTTCCGTTGATAACGCCGCTTATAAGCTCTGAATCGGATCCAAGTTCGCCATCGGGATGGATCTCTATTGTGATCCTTCCGTTAGTTGCCTTTTCAACCTCTTCCTTAAACTGCTGAGTTGCAATAACCCTGGGATCAGATGCACCGGTAGAAAAACCTGCTTTCAGAGTTATGGTATCGATGGTCTCGCCTGATGCTCCGCACCCTGCAAGTGAAAGCATGGAACAAACCATACCTGCAGCAAGACCCAGGGATAATAATTTTTTCTTCATAGATTCATCCCCCGTAAAAAAGTTAAACCTGTACAATCACAGGTCTTGTATATTATAACATAAAAGCATTAAAAGTAGTATAATTGTAAGGAAAACGTTATCCTCTTGAGGATAATTCATCAATCAAAAACAGAATTCCAAAAAAGGAAATAATATGAGCGAAGAAATCAAAAATAATGTAGAAATCACAAATATTGAAAACAACACAACGGAAAATATAACAGCAAACGAAGCGATTACCAAAAGTGAACCTGTGTTAAACGTTCAGAATCCGGAAGAAAAACCCCGCAAAAAGAATAAACTGATTGAAAACGCAAAAAAATTCGGAGAAAAGATCATCAATATTTTCAGGGATTACCCTGTTACAATGATCGCTATAGTCATTGCATCCGTAATCGCCGCAATACTTGAAGATTACCCCAATGATGCTGCCCTTGATGATAAATGGCTTATAAGAGCTATCGGGGTATTACTAATACTTTCTGTTCAGTCTCTTTTCATAGAGGAGATACTGCCTGAAAAAACGATTCCCAGAATAATCGGATACTTTATATCAGCAGCCGTAGCCGTTGCATATGTTGCTGTTTTATCAACCGAAAACGATATCATTTTCGGAACCGAAGTTGATAAAGTATGTGAGAACCTGGTAAAGTTCCTCTCAGTTCATATGACTATACTCTTCTGTCTTACCATAAGGCATATGTACTTAAGGCTTGAAGATGATTTTGAAGTATATGTATCCAAAGCATTCCTTGAACTCATCAAATCAACTTTCATATACGGTCTTTTTGCCATCGGACTGGGTATCATAATCGGTATATTCAATGAACTGATATATGATACCGATGATTTTATATGGCAGTTTGAAACATTCCTTGCCGGAGGCATATATGCTCCCATGTGTATTAAAGCTATCGCAAGGAAAAATGATGAACCGGGTAAATTTTCAAGGGTTTGCTTTATATATGTCCTTCAGCCCATGCTGATTATTTCATTTGTTATCATCTATATTTACATATTCAAACTCATAATATTACGTGAGATACTCTCAAACGCCATATTCGGAATCCTGACATTTTTATTCTGCGTCGGGCTTCCCATCTGGACCGTTGTTCATTCCATGAAACAAAAAGAAGGATTATTATCAAAGATCACAACAATCCTACCTTATGTTTTCATTCCGTTCCTTGCACTCCAGATTTGGGCAATAAGCATAAGGATCGGAGATTACGGTTTAACGGTTGAAAGATATTTCTGCATAATAGTCGTTATAGTTGAGGTCATCTATTTTGTTTTGTATTTACTTCATCACAAAGGAAACAAAAAAGCCATATCATATATGCTCTATGTGATCATGACTCTTACCGCAATCTGTCTTATCGTGCCCTTTGTCAACTTTAATGATGCCGTTATCAACTCTCAGATAAAAAGAATGAAGGCAATGATGGCTGACCCGGAGGAGAATGACAGTTCATTAAGCAGCGCATACAGGACTGTGTACTGGGCCGGATACAAAGGAAAAGAAGCTCTTGAAAAAGCCTTCACCGAAGATGAACTTGACGAAATAAGTGAAAACTCGGGATATGATTTCCACGATTATGTTTATATTTACGGAAGTGTAGGCAGATACGGTGACATTGACATATCAGGATACAATACAATGTACTACATAGATGATTATGGTAATTACAAAATAGAAAACGGAAAAGTATATTTGATTGCAAAGCAATTCGGTGAAGTAAAAGAAGAATTCGATATAACCGATTATATATATGATATTCAGGACAGTTATAATGAAAGAAATGCCGGTGATTTTGAACTGGGAAACAATAATATTATAGATGTTGATAAAGACACAAGATTGATCCTGACGTATTTATCAATGAGTTACGACGAGAAGGATCGCGATATCAATTCATTTTCCATCGACTGCTACGTACTGAAAAAATAAAAAGAAAGAGGGGCTTGATATCACAATCAAGTCCCTCCTTTTTAACATTACTTATTTTTCTTAACGACAATAATCTGATCTTCTGCTTTTACTTCAGCTTTTGCATTAGCTTCTTTTTGTTTTCTTTCGTTCATTCTCTTACGCTGATCACGGGCATCGCTCTTTATAACATCATAATCACGACGCTTAGCCTTCTCTTCTGCCATCAGATCGTTAAGGGCAACTTTTCTGGTATCCTTATTATCCGCATTATCTTTAACGATCTTTTTGCCATCGGAATCCTTTAACTTGATATTGTCAAAGTCCTTTGCGGTAAGAGCAGGATCCAGATCGTTAAGGAAATTAACGGCATTAAGAAGTCTGGCATTACCCTTTTCTGTCTTTCTGTATTTTCCATCAGCATTTTTGGCAGTAATATAATCCTTACAGTTAGTTGCAGTCTCATTAAGGAGGTCGTTTATCATCTTTTTGCTGTAACCGTGCTCGGTTTCAAGTCTTTGATAAAATTCCTCATTAATTTCCTGACCGTTAAGATACATATCCAAACAAATAGTATAGAGTTCATTGATCTCTTTAAATGATCCAAGCATCTTTTTGAATTCGGAAGAATCGGTAAGTCTGTTGGAATCCTTATAAAGATTATGATAGGAATCATTGGCATTTGAAAGAAGCTGCATCAGATCAGCACCGCTCTTTTGTGTATGTCCGGGATCAAGAAGTATATCAACATCGCGTTCATATGATCTGTTAAAAGGCTTATCATACTGCTTTATTGAAACAACAGGATCTTTTTTAGAAATATGCCCCGTTGCATCAAACTGATAAGGAGCATACTCAAGAGTTACATTCTTATCTAGAAGCGCCTTAACGAATTCATATTCCTTAACAATCTGCTTTTGCTGGGGAGCAAGTTCAAGTCCATCGCATTTTTCATTAACGATTTCAGTAAGAGATCTTCCGTTTATCATAATAAGATCATCGGTTAATTTACCCATTTCAGCGTTTGCGATGGATGTATAATAATCCCTGAGATTTCCTGCTGTATGACAGTAAAGTTCATGAACCGCCTTAATCTCATCTACAGAGTTCTTGGTAAGGTCGATCTCATAGGGAAGATTCATAAGAAGAGACTGCATCTTTTCTTCTTTGATCTTATCGGTATAATCTCTTTCTTTAGCAGAATACTGATCAGCCAAAGCTTCCAACGCTGCTTCATTGGTAAAATCCAAATATCCGTCCACTGTGGTTAACTCATTATTTTGAAGAACGGATCTAAACTGGATTTCTTCAGGCTTAAAATCTGCTTTCCCGGTATTAAGAAATTCAGTATATTTGGGATCATTCTTTTCAGGGTCAGAAGTAAAATTAGGTGCATTTATAGTAAGCTGAAATATTTCCATATGCATCTTGCTAAGTTCAATAGTGGGAATATCAGACAGTTTCTTTCCCTGAACATAATCAATAAACTGCATTAACTGAGGATATAAAGCGGCTTTATTTTTGTCACTGAAATTACTGAGATCTCTGAAATCACCGATTATATAATATAAACTCTCAAGCTTACCACAGATGCCCATCTTATCCTGTTCAAAAGCATCAAACATATATCCTGAAACAGCAGGATTTTTTGAAAGTATCTCATATTCCTGAACGATATCCTTTAAATAAGATGTCATCTCAATGAAATTATTCAGGTAATCATAAGCATCCTTGGGAGTCTTAATATCTCCTTTTGCAGGAATGGTATAATTCTTTATCTTTTCCATTGCCTTGTTATACCAGCCGGCATAATAACGGCAATTTTCCTCTGCATCGGGACGAAGATGCTCATCATCTTTACCATCCTCATCAAATACAGGATGATCCTCCAGTGCCTTTAAAAAATCATCGAACAATTTCTGCTTATCTTCGGCAGAAAGATCCGAATTACCGTCATAGATCTTTTTTGCCTGCTCATATGTAAAGCCTTTCTCACCCAAAAGATAAGTGAAAAAAGGCCCCCTGGAACGTATAGCCGTGCCTGAAAAAATAGGATTGTACGCTTTATTGAATCTGGATTCTTTTGCGGGATCTGAATTTAATGATGAAACTGAAAATGGAGCTACCTGAGGCATTATTTTATCTCCTTTAATAAAAACAATTATTTGCAACTACATATACTTTTTAAGTATATAACGATATTATAATTACAAAGCATAACAAAAGTGAAACAAACTAAAAGAAGCGGTCAAATGACCGCTTCTTTCATGGATTTTACAAAATCATAAATATGTGGCGAAGCATCTTTTCCGTATTTTTCCACTATTTTTACCAGTGCCGAACCGACAATGGCCCCATCGGATATTTCCGACATTTTCTTAGCCATTTCGGGATTTGATATACCGAAACCTATGGCACAGGGAACATCAGTCTCCTCCCTGATGGCTTTAATAATAGAGGTTAGATCGGTTGATATATCGCTTCTTACTCCGGTAACCCCCATAGAACTTACAACATAGATAAAACCTCTGGCCTGTTTAGCGATCATTCTGACCCTGTCCTCTGAAGTGGGAGAAACCATTGAAATGAAATCAACTCCGTATTTAAGGGAAACCGACTCCATCTCCTCTTTTTCTTCATAGGGCATATCGGGAATGATTATTCCGCTTACATCAAGCTCCTTACACTTTTCAAAGAATTTATCATAACCGTACGAAAAAACCAGATTGGCATAGGTCATAAAGCAAAGTGTAACATCGGATTTTTCACGGACCTTTTTTACCATATCAAAGACTTTGTCCGTAGTAACTCCTGCACTTAAGGCTCTAACATTGGCATTCTGGATAACAGGGCCTTCCGCAACGGGATCCGAAAAAGGAATACCTATCTCAATGATATCAGCTCCGGCCTCTGCAATCTTAAGAATAAACTCATAAGTTGACTCAATATCTGGATCCCCTGCAGTGATAAAAGGGATAAATGCTTTTCCGTTGGGATTCTTTTTAAATGATTCTGTTATCTTATCAGTCATGAAGATCCACCCCCCTGTAACGTGCTATAGCCGCAACATCCTTATCACCACGTCCGGAGATACAGATGATGATGCTTTCGTCTTTGCCGAAATCCTTTGCTATCTTCATGGCGTGGGCAACCGCATGGGCACTTTCAATGGCGGGAATGATACCCTCGGTCCTTGAAAGATATTCAAAAGCATTAACCGCTTCTTCATCGGTAACGGGAACATACTGAGCTCTGCCGATGGAATTAAGATATGCATGCTCGGGGCCGATCCCGGGATAATCAAGACCTGCGGATATTGAATAAACGGGAGCAATCTGACCGTATTCATTCTGACAGAAAAGAGATTTCATGCCATGGAAAATTCCGATCTTACCCGTCGTGATGGTTGCAGCGGTTCTTTCGGTGTCTGCACCTTCACCTGCAGCTTCGCATCCGATAAGCTTAACATCCTTGTCGGGAATGAAATTATAAAACATTCCTATGGAATTGGAACCACCGCCTACGCAGGCAATTACGGCTGAAGGAAGCTTGCCTTCTTTTTCCAGGATCTGCTGACGGGCTTCTTTCGAGATAACAGCCTGGAAATCTCTTACGATCGTTGGAAATGGATGAGGACCCATAACAGACCCAAGAAGATAATGAGTATCATCAACTCTTCCGCTCCACTCCTTCATGCAGTCATTAACAGCATCCTTAAGAGTCATGGTACCTGTGGTAACAGGATGAACCTTGGCACCGAGAAGCTCCATACGATAGACATTCAATGCCTGTCTAACGGTATCTTCCTTACCCATGAAGATCTCACATTCCATATCAAGAAGTGCGGCAACCGTTGCGGTTGCTACACCATGCTGGCCGGCTCCGGTCTCTGCGATAAGCCTGGTCTTGCCCATTCTTTTTGCAAGGACTGCCTGTCCAATACAGTTATTTATCTTGTGGGAACCGGTGTGATTAAGATCTTCTCTCTTAAGATAAATCTTGGCACCTCCCAGATCCCTGGTCATTTTTTCTGCATAGTAAAGTCTCGAAGGTCTGCCTGCATATTCATTTAAAAGATCACCGACTTCCTTGTTAAAGCCGGGATCGTCTTTTAATTCATTATATGTATTTTCCAGCCTGATCAGTTCATTCATCAGGGTCTCTGAAATGTACTGACCGCCGAATTCTCCAAATCTTCCTCTGCTCATTAATTATCCTTTCGAAGTATATGTCAGTTTCCGTGTGCTTCATTTACAGCCTGAATGACAAGATCGGTATTTTTGCTTCCTCCCTTGTCAACGGAAGAACTAAGATCAAGAGCATATAGTTGTGAGCCTTTAAAGAAATCTATCGCTTCTTTAATATTGCCGGGTCCGATACCGCCTGCAAGGAAAAAAGGTCTCTTACAATCCTTAACCTTATTCCAGTCAAACCTTTCACCCCCACCTTTACCGGCATCGAACATGACCATATCGGCGGGACATTTCATAACTTTATCCATATCCAGGTCTCCGCTTGCATCAAAAACCTTAATGATGCTGCCTTCACCTGACTTCAGATCCTTTATATAATCATCCGATTCATTTCCGTGAAGCTGAACGATATCTATAAGTCCGTTATATACAAGTCTTTTGATCCTTTTTGGATCATCATCCACAAAAACTCCGACTCTTCCTATCTGCGGATCGATAAATTTTGATATCAGCTGTGCGCTGACTTCATCCACACTTCTCTTAAATCCTTCTGTCAGTATAAATCCGATATAATCGGGCATTGCTTCATTAACGGCATTTGCATCTCCCGGGGTTCTGAGCCCGCAAATCTTGATCTTCATTACATAAGGCCTTTCATTACTAAATATGAATCATATATTTCCCTTGAGCATATTAAGGGTTTTCTTTTTATTATCGCTCCTCATGAGAGTCTCGCCTACAAGTACAGCGTTTACGGAGTTTCTTTCCAGCTCTTCCACCTGGCTTCTGTCTGATATCCCACTTTCGGAAACAAAAGCGATGCCTGAAGGAACCTTGTCTCTGAGAGTCAGTGCATTCAGGGGATCAACGGTAAAATTCTTAAGGTTCCTGTTGTTGACACCAATGATCCTGGCACCGGACAAAAGTGCTTTTTCCACTTCTTCATCATCATGGCACTCGGTAAGCACGGAAAGTCCCAGTTCATCTGCAATATCAAGATACTCCTTAAGCTGCGAGTCCGAAAGTATTGATACTATCAGAAGAACAGCGTCAGCACCCATAACCTTAGCCTGATAGATCATATACTCATCAACCGTAAAATCCTTACGGAGAACCGGTATGGTGACTGCTCCTTTTATCTGGGTAAGATAATTGTCGCTTCCAAGGAACCAGTAAGGCTCGGTAAGTACTGAAATCGCATCCGCTCCGGCATGCTCATATTCAAGAGCTATGTTCAGATAAGGAAAGTTCCCGGTAATTATACCCTTTGAAGGTGATGCTTTCTTAACTTCACAAATAAAAGACATTCCTTCTTTTTTCAGAGCTTTTTCAAAAACAAATCCTGTATCGGGATTAAGGGATAATGCCTTGAACTTCATATCATCAAGGCTGACTCTTTCCTTATATCCAAGGACTCTTTCTTTTGTTTTCTCAGCTATCTCATCAAGGATATTATGATCCATATTCATACCTTATGTGAATATTATGCCACGCTCTGTGAAATTTCCTTAACCTGCATTAGTTTATCATATGCTTTGCCGCTGTCAATGATATCTTCTGCCATTTTCACTCCTTCTGCAAGAGTTTTGGCTTTTCCGCCTATGTAAAGGCCAGCTCCTGCATTCATAAGTACGCAGTCTCTCTTGGGGCCCTTTACGCCCTTTAAAATATCCAGTGTTATCTTTGCGTTTTCTTCGGGAGTACCTCCTGTAAGATCACTTGTCTTTCCTCTGACAAAGCCAAAATCCTCTGGCTTAATGGTATATTTTTTGAATTCACCCTTTTCATTAAACTCAACAACAGTGGTATCACAGGCTGATGATATCTCATCAAGTCTGTCAACTCCGTAAACTACCATGCCTCTCTTGGCTCCAAGGTTAACAAGAGCTTTTGCAATGGGCTCAAGAAGGGACTCATCATACACACCAAGTACAAAATTTGATGAAAATGCAGGATTGGTGAGAGGTCCGAGAATATTAAATACAGTCCTGATCCCGAGTTCTTTTCTGATAGGTCCTACATATTTCATTGCACTGTGATATTTCTGTGCAAAAAGGAAGCTGTATCCGGTATTTTTGAAAAGCTCCATATTCTTTTCAGGCTCCAACGTTATATTAACACCCAAAGCTTCAAGAACATCTGCAGCACCGGATCTTGAAGATGCAGCTCTGTTTCCGTGTTTTGTGATCTTAACACCGCCTGCGGCTATGACAAAAGCGGAAGTTGATGAAATATTGTAGGATGAAGCCCCGTCACCGCCGGTTCCAACTATTTCAAGAGTTTCTTCGCCTGTATCAAATCTGGTAGCCATGGCTCTCATGGCTTCTGCTGAACCTGTTATCTCATCGATGTTCTCGCCTTTCATTGAAAGAGCAACAAGATATGCACTCTTCTGGACATCACTTGCCTCACCTTTCATGATCTCATACATTACGTCTCTGCTCATTTCATATCCGATATCTTCTTTGTTTAAAAGTTTTTTAATAGCTTCGTTAATCATTTTTATTTATCCTTTCATCACTAAAAGTTAAAAGACCGGTTATAGTTTCATCATGCCATCGTCTGTATGGCCGCCATCGTCTGCTCAGTACAAAATGCTGTTCCATATTCCTGTCTCCTTTCTTTTAATGATAGGGGTAATGTTATGAAAATAAAAAAGCCCCTGTCTGAATAAATCAGACAAGGGCGTTATATAACGCGGTGCCACCTTGCTTCGGAAGTAAAAAACTTCCCTCATTTACGGATACCATCATATCCTTCCTCTGTTACGGGAGTTCCCGTCGCATCATACTAAGGCAAAATACCTTTTCCGTGCGCCCTCAGCGGTCCATTTGAATGGATGATCTCCGACCTTTCTCATCAACCGGTCTCTCTGTAGGTTCTTTTCCAGACTTTATCTCCGCATCAACGGTTTCTAAATTATCTATACTTTATTTCATTAAAGCGATGATGTCAAGTTTTTTTTATAAAAGAAAAGCTTTTCTTTTAAAAAATGTTTTCTGCATATTAGCAGAAGTTATTCAGATAAATTTTGTTCAAACAAGCGCAACGGTTTCCCTGGCAATGGCAAGTTCTTCATTGGTTGGGATAACAAGAACTTTTACTTTGGAATCGTCGGTGCTTATTACTGTCTCTTCTCCTCTGATATGATTCTTCTCTTCATCAATGGAGATGCCAAGGTAACCAAGATATTCACAGATCTTGGTTCTTACAATTGCTGCATTTTCGCCGATACCTGCGGTAAAACAGATGGCATCAACTCCGTTCATGGCAGCTGTATAAGCTCCCACATACTTTGCTGTCCTGTAACAGAAAGCTTCTATAGCCTGGGTTGCAAGTTTGTTCCCTTCATTATGTGCATCCTCAAGATCCCTGAAATCAGAAGAAAGATCTCCGCTCATTCCGTACACGCCGGACTTTTTGTTAAGAACATTCATCACTCCCGAAATATCGAGGTTTTCTTTCTTGGCGATAAACTCAAGAATTGCAGGATCCAAGTCACCTGATCTGGTTCCCATGATAAGCCCTTCAAGAGGAGTAAGACCCATGGAAGTATCAACGCACTTACCGTTCTTTACGGCAGATACGGAAGCACCGTTACCGAGGTGACAGACTATGATCTTAAGATCTTCATATTTTTTTCCCAGAACATCGGCACATCTTTTTGAAACAAATGAATGAGAAGTTCCGTGAAAACCGTAGCGGCGGATCTTGTACTTTTCATAATAGGATGAAGGAAGTCCGTAAAGATAAGCTTTCTCGGGCATGGTCTGATGAAAAGCGGTATCAAATACAGCTACCATGGGGGTACTGGGCATTAGTTTTCTGCAGGCATCAATACCGATAAGATTTGCGGGATTATGAAGAGGAGCAAGGTCATTGCATTCTTCAATAGCTTTTACAACTTCGTCTGTAATAACAACGGATGAAGCAAACTTTTCTCCTCCGTGAACGATCCTGTGTCCCACAGCACCTATCTCATCAAGGCTTTTTAAAACTCCGGTCTTATCATTTGTAAGATACTCGAGCACAAGCTTAATGGCATTGGCATGATCCGGCATGGGGCTGTCCAGCTTTTCTTTCTCACCGCCTGCAGGCTGATATACGATCCTTCCGTCAATACCGATCCTCTCGCAGAGACCCTTTGCAAGCCATTCCTCTGTCTCGGAATCGATCAACTGATATTTCAAAGATGATGAACCGCAGTTTATAACAAGTACTTTCATTTTATATAACTCCTTTATACCAAATTAAAACAACGCATGTGCCTGATGCTATAAAAATATTTGCTCATGAGCCGAGTTGCACTAAGTTCGCGTTCGTCCTTGCAATACAGTTCGCTTCTGCGGAACTCGCTTCGCTCAAACAGTCCTCGAAGCGAACTTGCAGGACTCCGCTCACTAAGTGCTTCGGCAAAATCGCAAATATTTTTTCAGCATTAAGCACATGCTATTCCTTTACTGTGAAATCTGTGCCTGTACTGCAGTGAGTGCCACAACTCCCACGATATCCTGCCAAGAGCATCCTCTGGAAAGATCGTTAACAGGCTTTGCGATTCCCTGAAGCATGGGACCGTAAGCCTCGGCACCACCAAGCCTCTGAACAAGCTTATATCCGATATTTCCCGCATCCAGATTAGGGAATATAAGAACGTTTGCCTTACCTCCCACAGGTGATCCGGGAGCTTTATTCTTGGCAACACCGGGAACAAGAGCTGCATCAGTCTGAAGTTCTCCGTCTATAACAAGATGAGGGAACATCTCCTGAGCCATCTTAGTTGCATCAACAACCTTATCAACAAGCGCGTGCTTTGCGGATCCTTTAGTAGAATGTGAAAGCATTGCGATAACAGGCTTGGGACCTATGAGAGATTTAAATGACCTTGCGGAAGACTCTGCAATGTATGCAAGTTCCTCGGAATTAGGATCCTGGTTAAGTCCGCAGTCAGCAAAGATAAACGCACCGTTTTCTCCCATATCCTTGAATACGGTATCTACGATAAAGAAAGCGGAAACAAGCTTTACGCCGGGAGCCGTCTTAAGGATCTGAAGTGCAGGTCTTAAGGTATCTGCGGTTGAGTGGCATGCTCCGGCAACCATTCCGTCGGCATCATTATTCTTGACCATCATGATACCGAATGTAAGATAATCCTTGTGAAGGATCTCTGTAGCCTTCTCGATGGTCATACCCTTTGCCTTACGGGTTTCATAAAGAAGGTTGATATATTCCTCCATCTTATCGGTGGTCTCGGGATCAATAACAGTAACATCATCAAGATCAACTTCAAGCCATCCCGCACCGTCATGGATCTTCTCTTCATTACCGATCATAATGATATTGGCAATGCCTTCCTTGATGATCTCTGCAGCTGCAAGAAGTGTTCTCTTGTCAGTTGATTCGGGAAGAACAATGGTTTTTTTGTCGATCTTAGCACGCTCTTTTATCTTGTCTATGTATGCCATAAAAAATCTCCTTTAGCATTTTGGAAATATATGTGTCTGAAAGCACTTACATTACCATAGGTACTTTACCTAACGAACATTTTTTATTATACTGTATTAAAATTTTACATACAATATTACATGATCATTTTTTTGTATATTTTTACATACAATCCGTATATATATTGTTAAAAATTTAGCAAATATGTTCAGTCCGAGGGGAAATTAAACATATGAAGTTTGCCGGTATAATCGCAGAATACAACCCGTTTCATAACGGTCATGCATATCATATAGAACAGACAAAAAAGATCACCGGCGCTGACAGGGTGATCGTTGCAATGAGCGGTAATTTTACCCAGAGAGGCGCTCCGGCCATATATGATAAGTATTCAAGAACCCTTGCAGCACTTAATGCAGGAGCTGATCTTGTTATTCAGATACCGTCTGTTTATTCACTCTCTTCTGCCGAGTTTTTCGGTAAAGCGGCTGTTTCACTCCTGGATTCAACAGGTCTTATAGATTATCTTTCTTTTGGCACCGAAGCAGGTGACCTTGAAAATATATCAAAAGTTGCTGATATTCTGTTTGAAGAGCCCGAAAAATATCAAAGATCACTGAAGCAGTATCTGAAATCCGGTGATACCTTCCCTGTTGCAAGAACAAGGGCTTTAATGGAATACTGCCCCGAAATAGTAAACCTTTCTGAGATAGTTGCTTCTCCAAACAATATCCTCGGTATCGAATATCTTAAAGCTTTAAAGTCAATAGGATCTTCCATGAAACCCATGACAGTCAAAAGACTTGGTGCCGATCATAATGACCATTATATGCACGGTGGGACCAATGTCTCTGCAAAAGCAATTCGCGAGGCAGTTTCATACGGATCCCAGATAGAGGCACTCTCCGAATACATGAACGACGTATCCTATACAAGCCTGATAGGTGCAATAGAAAATAACCAGACCGTATTTGAAAACGATCTGTCAGGCATGATGATCTACAAGCTTATATCCGAAAGAGAAAAAGGATATACAAAGTACTTTGATGTATCCGAAGATCTTTCCGACAGAATTGTGAATAATCTTGATAAATTCACCTGTCTGACTGAGTTCTGCGATCTGCTTAAGACAAGGGACAAGACCTATACCAGGATAAGCCGTGCACTCTTTCACATCCTGCTTGGAATAACCGATGAATCCATTGCGAATGCCGAGTATTCCGGAATGTGCAAATATGTAAGGGTACTGGGATTCAGAAAAGAATCTGAAGACGTCATTTCGGAACTTAAGACCCATTCATCCCTTCCTGTTATAACCGGATATAACGACGCTAAAAATCTGTATTCCGAACAGTTCAAGGATTATATCAACGAATGCCGCATTGAAGATCTCTACTATGCTGTTCAGACAATGAAATCCGGAATACCTTCAAAAGCAGATGCTTCAAGACCTTTGGTTGTTATATAACTGTTACTTTATCTTCAATCTGAGAGTACAGATCAAAGTCATAGGGTACAGATAAAAGTCAAAAGGCACAGATAAAAGTCTGTGCCTTAACTATAATCATCTGTCTTGTGTTGTTTCAGCCTAGTTTTCTCCGGGCCTTCCCATGCCACCGGGTCTTTCCATTCCATCAGGTCTTTGCGTGTTATCCGGTCTTTCAAATCCACTCTGTTCCTGATCAAATACTTCAGGCATGTTGTCCGGATCAAAATCCCCGGGCATATCCTGATCAAATTCCGCGGGACCTCTCTGTCCGTTCATCGGTCCATTTTCACCCATTCTTCCTTGTCCGCCCATTCCGCCTTGCGCTCCAAAGGATTGGCCTGTTATATTGTTTGTTTCTTTTCCGTTTTCAATGATCGTGCCGCCACCAAATTTGGCAGTTCCGTCATAATCAAATGTGGACTGACCTGTAATATCAATTGTCCCGCCATTAATTATGATATCTCCGTTAGAGTCAACGCCGTCCGTATCCCCCTGTCCCATAGTTATCTTTACATATCCGCCGTTAAGTTCAAAAAGCGGTGAATAAGATGAAGATTTTCGTGCTGCATTAATACCATCATCAGACGCATCTATTGTGATATTGCCACCGTTAATCTGTATAACTGTCGCTTCAATTCCCTCTGCTGCTTTTATATTTATCTCCGCATCATCTATAACTATGTTTGTGATCGCATGAACTGCATCATCTGCAGCATTTATGGTGATATTGCCACCACCGATATATATATATCCTTTTGTATCGTCATCGTTATCATCTGCATGAAGACCTTCATTGCAGCCTGTGATATTTATTGTTCCGTCAGCAATCTCAATTGCATCATTGCTCTCAAGAGCACTGCCTTCACAATCAATATTTACAGTACCGCCAGTGAATTTCAATGTATCCTTACATGAAACACCATTATCAGATGATATAATATTCAGAGTTCCCGTACCATTAAGTACAAGATCATCTTTGGAGAATATCACTGCATCCAGCCCCGTATCTTCGTCTGAAGAAAAATCACCCAAAACTTTAAGAGTACTTTCACCGGAATCCGTAGTAACAAAAACCTTATCTGAATTCTTTACATATATTGCAGGACTATCAGAATTTGTAATGATCAAGTCATCCAGTACAAGCTGTACTTTATCTTCATCCCCGGCATCAACGATCACAGTCGCATCCGTTGCATTTCCCGAAAGCACATAGATTCCCTCATGATCAATGATAAAATCCTGTCCGTTCTCTACAGTAATATATGTTGCATCAGAAAGATCGGGAGACTGATCCAGATCTCTTTCCGAAAACATATCATCCGTATCAATTCCTTCAATCATTGTTACGGATACAGAGCCTGATGAATTATTCTGGGGACTGCTTCCTGATTCAAATGAGACTGAATCCGCCTTAGTATTTAACAAACCGGAATTATTTGCATCAGATGAAGTACTGCATGCTGCAAGTGTTATCACAGATACTGCAATTATGGCCGGAACGGTTTTTCTTTTCATATCCCTAACTCCTTTATAAATTATATCAGTTAAAACGATTAATATTTCTTCAAATAAGAAAATGATTATAAATTTTTTCAAAGTGTATCCTGTGCATCGATCATCCTGCCAAGACTTATATCAAGATTTCCGTTTTTAGTCCTCAGTTCGTCCAGCATTTTTTTAGATGAAACACCTTCTTTTAAGATCACACTTAAAGTTATCTTATAAAGACTGCCCATATTTGAAAGCTTTACTTCATCATATGAATATTCCCTAAGATATTTTTTTAAAGTATCATCAAATACATCTTCATAATCGAGATTTTCGGGAACCAGGATCTTAAGCATCCTGACATTTTTATTCTCGCATCCAAATCCGGTCAGATTAAGAACAAGATTGATCATCGATATTGTCAGAGCAAAAACAAATGCGATCCATATATATCCCATTCCGGTAGCAAGACCGACAGCCATAGCAAGAAATACCGCCGTGATCTCCTGTCCCTTACCCGGAGCAGATCTGAATCTGACCAGACTAAAAGCTCCTGCCACAGCAATACCTGCACCGATATTTCCATTAACAAGTATTATCACAAGTTCCACGATGGCAGGAAGCAGAACCAATGTTGTTGCAAAACTCTTGGAATACTTACTCTTATACATATAGGAAAGAGCAATGATAAGTCCGCAAACCAGGGACATTACTGTTGTTACCACAAATTCGCTTCCTGAAAAAGTATTTCCTGATATGATAGTTGAAAAAAAATTATCAAGCATAAGCCACCTTTCCTTTCATTCCATATGTTTCTTTTGCAATATTATTATTTACTCGGATAAATTCCTGATTTCTTTCTCTCACCATCTCCATATATCCTGCACCATACTTTGAAAATGATGTGGGAAAAATACCAAGTTCACTCATTTTTTTTGAAAGCTCTACAGGCATTGCATTACTTACTTTGATCTCCATCAGGTACTGCTGCGGTTTTAACAGCTGTTTTCCTTTTTTTATATCTCTTAAATCTGTGCTTTCTTCGCTCCATTCTATATTGGTATCAAAAGTAACTCTGAAATCATTATCATCTATACCCGCCATTGCAATTCTGTCATAACAGATGCTCATTGCCGGAATCAGTTCATCATATCTTTCTTTGAAAGCTTTTATCTCAGCTGCTATCTGTGAAAAACCTATCTCTTCGTCACCTCCCATCAGGTAATCATGCATCTGTTCATATCTTCCGGAAATCCTTCTTTTATAGACGATCCCGGCATATTTCTTTTTAATTTCTATAAAAGCATTGGTTTCATCTGTTGTATGTCCGTAAGTTCTCAGCCTTAACTTTTCTTTATAGAGAGGTTTTTCAAGGGATGTCCTTATAAGGTAAAAGTTTGGTGTGTCAAAATATATATTGTTGATCCTTGATAATCCATATTCATCAACCTTTGCAAAGGCTTCCAAATATCTTTTTATATCCACAAACTGTTTCTCGTTTAAGAGATACTTTATTTCTTTTCTCTGGAATATCTCTTTATATTCACTCATTTTATACACATCCTTTCCTATCGATCTTTATTTAGAAATTTATGCATTTCCTGTTTGCTTTCGATGGCTTAATATTAAAACCCAAAGATTAAATGAACATTAAAAAAACACCGGAAAAATAATTTTTTTCCGGTGTCATAAAAAACGGTTATTATCATTTTAAACTAATGCGGAAGGTCGTTTCACCTCCGCCTGAAGAAGCAAGGATATCTCCTCCGTGATTTCTTGCGATCCTTCTTGCTATGGCAAGTCCAAGACCGTATCTGTCATCGTCACGTCTGCGGGATTTATCACCACGATAGAACCTTTCAAAAATCCTCTCCCTGTCTTCTTCGGGAATAGGGTCACCTTTATTTATGATATTTATGATTATTTCATTCTTTCCCTTTCGCTTTACGCTTACCTTTACAACAGAATCCTTATAACTGTGACGCACCGCATTATCAAGGATTGTTGATGACATCTGTTCTATTTCATCTTTATTACACTTATAACTGATTCCTTCATCAATATCCGTATCTATGGAAATACCCATCTCAAAAGCTACACCTTCGTACGAAAGACATGTTTTTTCAATGATAAGTGACAGGTTTTCTTCTTTGAAATTCGACTTATCCATACCGCTGTCAAGTCTTGACAGTTTAAGCAGTCCTCCTATCAGTCTGCTCATACGGTCAGATTCATAGCGGATATTTTCAAGATTCTGGTCAAAATCATCAGCTGTCATTGCATCAGCAGATGCCATGATAACGGCTAGCGGAGTCTTTAATTCATGTGATGCATCAGCTATGAATTCCTTCTGCTTTTCAAATGCATCCAGAGCGGGATGTGTGATCCATGAAGTAAGAAGTCCCGAGAATAAAATAATCAACATTTCAAAGACAATAAACAAAAATATTGATTTAATTAGCAGTTCCATCAGATCATATGAAATATCCGCATTATTTACTATCACAACAGAATCATTAATTCTGTATCTGTAGGAATATTTTTCAAAATAAAGATTTCCGACAAAGCTCTTATCCGAGGTGTTTTCTGAAAGAATTTTTTCGGCAATCTTACGTGCATCAAATCCGTCTGTACTGTTTCCGTGGCTGATGATGGTTGTGATACTGCCGTTTTCAATCTTTGCGGTATACAGTTCGTGATCCATAATGATCATATTCTCAAGGTTTTTGAAATCACCCGGCATATTCTCATGAATCGTATCCGGGGCTCCTTGTATCTCAACGGATTCATCTACAGGCTTTTCATTTGGCTTTACGTCAGGCTTAAATCCCGGTTGTTCATTTCTAAAACCCATTCTGTCATCGACTATATCCAGGCTTCTGTAAACATCATTTTTCTCTTTTTTATAATTCTGAACATTTACAAATATAAGCACTGCAATAAGTATCAGACTAAGCAGTAAAAAAATAGTCAGATAGGTTTTTCTTTTTAATTCTTTCATTGATTCTCCATCGGATAACAAGTCAGATAACTGATTGAACAAAAACAGAGTACGCACTATTCACCAATTTCAAGTTTGTATCCCATATTACGTATACTCTTTATCGTAACTTTGGATTCTATAACCCTAAGCTTTTTTCGGACAAATGACATATATGCCTCAAGATTATTGGATATGGCATCTGAGTCCATTCCCCATACACGGTCATATATCATCTCCTTGGAAAGTATACGGTCAGAATTTTGCATAAGATATTCGATAAGCTGAAATTCCTTATTATTTACACCGACATCTTCACCGGATGAAGTGCATTTTATCTTCGATGATCTGTAATCAAGAATAATATCACCGAACTCCAGAATGCTTTCAACAGCTTTTCCGATATTAAGCTGGGCATTGACTCTGGCAGCAAGTTCATCAATATGAAACGGCTTAGGCACATAATCATTTGCACCGGATTGAAATCCAAGAAGCCTGTCTTCAAGTTCTGCCTTTGAAGTAAGCATTATAACTTTGACTTCTTTATTCTCTTTACGAAGCTCCTGTAATATTTTTATGCCGTCCATTTTGGGAAGCATGATATCAAGGATGATCAGGTCATACATTCCGGAAAGTGCATTATTAAGACCATCCTCTCCGTCATTTGATATATCAACAGTATAATGGTCCCTCTTTAGTCTGTCTGACACAAGCTTCGCAAGAGCTTTTTCATCTTCAACAACAAGTATTCTCATTTATTTATCTTCTTTTGAATGAATATATGTTTCAAAATAAGACCTCAATTTTCATAAAAAATTGGGGTCTTTATCTTGAGTAAGAAATATACCGCTATGGAGATATCATTTTTTACGGATCAATTCTTAAAAGAATGAATAGGAGCCGGTATCCTGCCTTCTCTTGATATGAATGCTTCACAGGAATATTTATTCACAGGCATTACGGGAGCCCAGCCAAGGAGGCCGCCAAATTCCACTCTGTCACCGACATTTTTTCCGATGACGGGAATTAGTCTTACAGCCGTAGTCTTGGCATTTACCATACCGATGGCCATTTCATCTGCAATGATACCTGAAATGGTGGCAGGTGAGGTATCACCGGGAACTGCGATCATATCAAGTCCTACAGAGCAAACGCATGTCATGGCTTCAAGTTTTTCAAGTGTAAGTGCTCCGCAGCTTGCGGCATCTATCATACCCTGATCCTCGGAAACGGGGATAAATGCACCGCTTAAGCCTCCTACATATGATGAAGCCATTACACCGCCTTTTTTAACCTGATCGTTCAAAAGCGCAAGGGCTGCAGTTGTACCGGGTGCTCCTGCCTTTTCAAGTCCGATCTCACAGAGAATGTCGGCAACAGAGTCACCTATTGCAGGTGTGGGGGCAAGCGAAAGATCAACTATTCCAAAAGGAACACCCAGCTTTGCGGATGCTTCCTTGGCAACAAGCTGTCCGACACGGGTGACTTTAAACGCAGTCTTTTTAATGGTCTCACAGAGAACCTCAAAGGACTCTCCTCTTACTTTTTCAAGAGCATATTTAACAACACCGGGACCGCTAACACCGACGTTTATTATCCTGTCAGCCTCGGTAACTCCGTGGAATGCACCCGCCATAAAGGGATTATCATCAGGAGCATTACAGAAAACAACAAGCTTGGCACATCCCAGCGAATCCCTGTCTGCAGTCAGTTCTGCTGTCTTATGGATCATCTCACCCATAAGCCTGACGGCATTCATATTGATACCTGTCCTGGTAGAACCGAGATTGATTGATGAACATACAAAATCGGTGGATGCAAGTGCCTCGGGAATTGAACGGATAAGAAGTTCATCTGCCTTAGTTGTTCCCTTGCTTACAAGAGCAGAATAACCTCCAAGGAAATTAACTCCTGTCTCCTTTGCAGCTTTATCAAGGGTTTTTGCTATCTTTACAAAATCATCGCTTGACTTACAGGCACTTGAACCCACAAGAGCAATGGGGGTTACGGAAATTCTTTTATTTACAATGGGAATACCAAACTCTCCGGAGATCTCTTCTCCTGTTTTTACCAGGTCTTTTGCCGAAGAAGTTATCTTGTCATATACCTTATCGCAGGTCTTATCAATATCGGAATCGATACAATCAAGAAGTGAGATACCCATGGTAATGGTACGCACATCAAGATTTTCTTTTTCGATCATCTCGTTTGTTTCCGAGACTTCGTATCTGTTGATCATTTACATTCTCCTAATTCATATAAATAATACGGATTACTTCGTTGCTTCGTTGCTTTGCAACTCTCGTAATCCTGTATTAAATCCTGTGCATCATGTCGAAGATTTCTTCTTTTTGACATTTAATTGAAACGCCTATGTCTGTTCCAAGTTTATCAAGACCGGAAGAAAGATCTTCAAATGAAACCTTTGATGCAGATACATCAACGATCATCATCATGTTGAAATATCCTGAAACTATGGTCTGGGATATGTCGAGAATATTGACATTTGCATCTGACAGGAAAGTACAAGTCTTTGCAATAATGCCAACCGTATCTTTTCCAACGACAGTAATGATTACTTTTTCCATAACAACTCCTTATTTATGATTAAAAATATTTATCAAAATTCAAAACATTCACTGACGCAGTCCCTCTTGGCGATACATATATCAAAATCATTTGCATTATAGGGATTGTCTGCTTTATTTATCTCATCTCTTACAGAGTCAAAAGCAATATAGGGTTCATTGTTTTCTTTTGACAGATGTCCGAGATAAACTTTTTTAATATTATCGTTAAGAACGGATGATAAAAGTTTACCTGAAGTCTCGTTTGAAAGATGTCCTTTGTCTCCGAGAATCCTTCTTTTTAAAGGATAAGGATAATTGGGATTTGCTTCAAGAATCCTTACATTATGATTAGCTTCAAGCAACAGCGTATCAAGTCCCGACAGATTGCTTACCGTATAATCATCGTAGCACCCAAGATCGGTACAAACGGCAAGTTTCTTATCACCCTTTGAAAATCTGTAAGCCACAGGATCTGCGGCATCATGGGAAATATGAAAGGGACGGGCTGTAATATCTCCTATTTCAAATCCTTCATCGGGCTCTACGGCATGGAAAAGTGATTCATCAACATTTCCGAGATACTTCCAGGAATGTATCCGATCAATAGTCTTTGCTGTTGCATATACCGGAATCTGATATTTTCTGAGGAAGACCCCAAGTCCTCCGATATGATCCGAATGCTCATGGGTTATGAGTATTCCGTTTATATCATTTCCTGTAAGACCAATACTGTTTAATGCTTCATCCATGTATTTTCTGGCAAGGCCAACATCAACAAGAAGATGTGTACTTTCCGAGCCGACATAGATGCTGTTTCCGGAAGATCCTGAAAAAAGAGGACAAAGTCTCATCAGACGTCCTCCCATCTGATATCTATGACATCCCCGTTTTTAAGAGGTTCCAGATACATCGCGTTCTTCCCGTTTAAAAGGGTAATGATCTTTCTTCCGTTACTCTTATTCAGATCAAAATTTAGTCTGTCAAAAACATCGACAAAAACATAAGAATCCTTACCGGTAAGGGTTAAGGGTTTGCCGTTTGCGGTAATTGATAAAGGAATGGGAATACCGGACTTAGAGTTACCCTGTTTGGAGTCGTCGCTTCCATCGCTTCCATCAGCATTTTCAGATTCAGCTTTTTCGGCATTTTCAGCCATCTTCTGCTTCATCTCGGCTGCCGTACCATCATCATCCGGAAGGGAATCAAATGATCCGGGCTCAGGAGTCTTTTTGTCTTCGGATGAACTACTCTTTACAGCGCCGCCGGCTATATCATACTCAAGGGTAAAGTCTTCATATACCTTGGTCGAAGATACTGCAGGTGTAGAATTAACAAGTATGTTCCCGCCTAATGGAGCATCAAGAAATTCAGCTATCTGCTCAACGGTATAGAAATTATTAACGGTTATTTCATCTCCTTCTTTTACTTCATAGAAGGTATCCTCAAGCTTACCGTTAACAACGGCTTTTTTAGGCATTTCAAAGATCTGCGAATTGACATTAACTCTTATGGGTGTTTTTAATTCATTCAGTTCACCCAGGGTAAATACCGCATCCTGACCGGGAGTTGAAGCCTTGACTTCAATATTGTCCCCGCTTCTGATCTGGGAATACAGATCAGCAACGTCACCGTTAATTGTAATAACTGAAGACTCACCCTCGGTTCCCCTGACAATACGGGACTTACCGCCGATTGTGAAAGTAATTGCTTTTCCTCTCTTGGGGAACAGATCCTCATTGGGATATGAAACCTGAAGAGCCGCATCACTTACGGTAAGGTGACCGTTATCATAAAGCTTAAGTCTGGTACCGTTAAATGTTACAAAGATAAAATTATTACTCTGGGCATAAAAACTCAGGCAGATTCCTATCGGTGTTACCATGAGGGAATCCTTATGGGCATTCTCATCTTCAAAGATGATATCCTTCATCACATCCTCGCCCCTGATGGCTACACGCTCCTTGAGGATACCGAGTTTTGAAGAAAGCATCTGTGTATATCCGGGCACCATTCCACCGCCGCCTACAACAAATACAGCGCTGACAGCTTTATCACCGTTAAGTCTTTTGATCTCATCGGCAACTTTGGTAGTCATGTCATCAATATAGGGTTCAAGAGCTTTATTGATATCCGCTGATGCGATCTTCTGGGTAAGACCCATGATATCAGTAAATTCTATTTCAGTCTTGCCATCCCTGAGAGACCTTTTTATATGCTCGGCCATATCAAAATCAACAAGACATTTCTGAACGATGACATCCGTAAGGGAATCTCCCGCAACAGGGATCATTCCATATGCAACAATGGAGCCTTCTCTTGTAATGGAAATATCAGACGTTCCCGCACCTACATCAACAAGAGCGAGATTAAGGAGCCTGAACTTCTCGGGAATCGCAACCTGTATAGCCGCAATAGGCTCGAGAGTAAGATTTGAAACATGAAGTCCCGCATGTTCAACAGCTTTATAAAGTCCGTCAACAACATCATCGGGAAGGAAAGTTGCTATAAGGTCTTCTGAAATCTTTTTGGCTTTGTGCCCTTCAAGATTACCGATCTGATAACCGTTTAAGTAATAACGCATGGGAGTATAACCAACACAGTAAAACTTCATATCGGTATCATTCTTACTCTGGAATTCATCATAAGCCTGTTCGATACCTTCCGTAGTAAGATTGTAGATATCCTCATCCGTGACCTCAGTCTCGGATTCAAATTCTTTAGAAACGTTTACCGTAACGGTACGAAGAACACGACCTGCGGCCGCAATGCAGACTTCACCCAGTTCTTTTCCAAGCCTTTCCTCAAGACGCTTTTTTACGCTGAGGATCGTACTGCCAACCATACCGATATCGTGGATCTGTCCATCCAGCATGGCTCTTGATTCGTGCTCTTTTATCTCCTGTGCAAGAACATGAAAACCGTCATCAGCCTTATATCCTACGGTACCTACTATACTTCTGGTACCGATATCAAGTCCGAATACCAGGCTTCCCTGGCTTTTTACTCCACCCATGTGAAACCCTCCAGACGCTTTTTCACCTCTTCAAACGCTTTCCCGGGATCTGAATTATTATCTATTACCAC
>ONTX01000157.1 GCA_900320825.1 uncultured Lachnospiraceae bacterium
AGCAGGAATGCCCTCTTTACCTCGACCTCGTACATCAGATGTATTATCTCCATGAATCCCAATCTCGCTTACATAATGAATATATCCTGTCCCGTCATCATCACGAAGCCACCACATTGTTCCGGTCATTCCAAGAATATCACTACTATAGAATGGTCTTTCATCTAAAATATATTGTGTGATTTCTGTACAAGTTGCTCCATTGTTAATCGCATACTGTGTCGGTGAACAGATTAAATTCTGATTAAAATAATATGTATGTCCCATATTTGTTTTATATGCCTGGTATTCCCCAAAATATTTTTTTGCATCTTCAAGTGATAGGAGAAAAACCTGGTCATCTGTATCCGGCTGTCCTTGGTTTTGAACAGTTGTTGTCGGAATGCTCGACCATTCATCGAGAGTAAAGGATTCATTTACAAATTCTGAATTCAACCAGCTTCGTAATGAACTCTGACTCCAAAGTCTGTAATTCCATTCTGTATTGTATGGCATACAATGAAGTGCATACTTGCTTACCACAAGGATTCTGTCTTTTTCTACCTCTAAAATCTGCCATTCAATATCTTCTTTTCCATTGGTGGTATCTCCATCCTGTTCGAATTTGCCAAATGTGATGATATCCCCTGCTTTATAGTTAGGCTTAACTGTAACCAGGCAAGTCGCCTCTATGCCGTTTACAGTTTTGGCACTAATCGTCGCAACACCAATATTTACAGCTTCTACAACACCATTTTTAACGATAGCCACCTCTTGATTGCTGCTTGACCATGTTATGTCTTTTTCCGTCGCATTATCCGGAGTAATGGTTGCTGTTAGCCGTATTTTTTCACTAATGGCCAAGGTAGTTTCAACTGTATCCAAATAAATAGCCTCCGGATAAATAACGATTACCGTGATTTGACAAGTTGCTGTCTTATTATCTGCCGTCTTAGCAGTAATGGTTGTTGTGCCTGCGCTTTTTGCCTTAACTAACCCGTTCTCGACACTTGCAACTCCCGGATTGGTACTTGACCATGTAATGCTTTTATCTTTCTTTATTTTTGGAATAAATATTGGTTGAAGTTGAAGTTCGCTTCCAACTGTTAGCGTTGCAGAATTTTCATCAAGACTAAATACTTCCGGATTTTTAGTAAGAAGTTTTTTTATCATTGATGCACATTCTGCTCTGCTTGCCACACCGGCCGGATCTAACCTCTTCCCCCCTTTTCCTGAGATAATATCTTGCGTTACTGCCCATTTCATAGAAGTTGTCGCCCAACTCTGCACTTTATCCGCATCACAAAAATCGGATAATGCTTTCTCGTCCGTAGTTAAATCAAAACCACATAATTGAGCATACTTATACAGCATACTGGCCACTGCCTGACGTTGAATGGATTTTCCAACTCCAAATGTTCCATCCGCATTTCCTGCAGCTATTCCGTTTTCTACAGCCCATAGAATCGCATCTCTTGGGTAACCTGTCTTATTTGAAACATCTGAAAAAGGAATTGGCGTGTCATCTGCAACAACAGGTTTTCCCGCCATACTATACAAAGTAGCAGCGAATTGTTCACGCTTTAACGAATTATTGACACCAAAAGCAGAACCTGTACCAACCATAATTCCGTTGTCATATACGTATTGAATCGCACTTACATACCATGCCCCTTCTTTCACATCTGAAAAAATGTCCGTCACATTTCCCTTCGCTTTAACACTAATTGTACTAATCGGCAAAAGAGCAGCAAGGGTAAATAGCGCTAGTATTATGCTGACCAAACGTTTCATTCTTTTCTTTTTCATTCGCTCTGTCTCCTTAGCAAATAATCCTGCTTAGTGATAGTTTTTGTCGTTTAAAAACCACTTCTATTATACTTCGCAGGGAAAATAATGTAAAAGCAAAAACACGCTTTTTCAAACAAAAAGATTACTCCCCAAACGGAAAGTAATCTTTTTGTTTTCTGCTGTTCTTATACAACAATTTGTTTTCAATTTCAGTTCTTTGTCAGCAGGTTTTTAATCATGCTCGCACACTCTGCTCTTGTAGCTTTTCCCTTTGGATCAAGTCTGCCGCCTTTTCCGGACATAATACCCTGAGACACTGCCCAGTTCATGGCCTCTTTTGCCCAACCGCTTACATCTCCAACGTCGGAAAATCCATCAATGGCTACCCCGTCATAGGACGTATTATATTGATTGAATGCGGCATATTTATAGAGCATAACCGCCAGTTCCTCTCGGGTAATG
>ONTX01000146.1 GCA_900320825.1 uncultured Lachnospiraceae bacterium
AAAATACTGTGATCTTTACGGACTTACCCAAAAGTCAGGTATAGAGATATCGGAGTATGATCCGGATGTTTCAGACCTTGACTCCGTAAGATCGTATATAGGACAGGGTACCAATGCATATACCACATCCCAGCTTGCAAGATATGTTTCCAGTATTGCAAACGGCGGTACCACATATGATCTTACTCTTTTAGATCATATTGTTGATTCATACGGAAGAACTGTCTGGACTGCCGAACCCGTAGTCTATAATCATGTAGAACTTGAAACATATCAGTGGGATGCCATAAGAGGCGGTATGATCGATGCCGTTGAAGCCAAAAAGTATTTTTCCGATCTTCCGGTAAGCGTTGCAGGTAAAACAGGAACGGCACAGCAGTCAAGGTCCAAGCCTGACCACGCGGTTTATATCGCATTTGCCCCTGCAAGAGGAGAGCCTGAGGTTGCACTTTGTGCACGTATTCCTTTCGGTTTCTATTCGGATTATGCAGCCCAGCTTGCCCATGAATGCCTCCAGGAATATTATGGAGTCAGTGAAGGTTTTGATGCCGAACAGTTTGCTACGGTTGAGCAGAGAGATTAATGAACGCTTTAAAGAATTACAAAATTAAAGATTATGACTTCAGGATAGTCATATTTGCGCTTCTTTTATCCGTTATCGGATATTTTGCAATCGGTTCAGCCATGCAGAATTCAGCTGATGACAATGTTACAAAGCATCTGATCAGTACTGTCGCGGGCTTTTTTGTGATGATCGGTGTTTCCCTGGTTGATTATCATTTCATCATGAAGTTCAGGATAGTTATGTATGGTTTTATGGTAACCATACTTGCTCTTGTTATATTCGGAGGCGAAACCAGTAATAATGCCCAAAGATGGTTCAGAATAGGTTCCATAAGGTTTCAGCCTTCCGAGCTTTCCAAATTGCTGTTGATTTTATTTTTCGCCTCATTTATTATGAAATATAAGGAAAAAATCAGCAGTTTTCATTTACTTTTGCTGTGTTCCGGACTTTTTGTGGTGCCGTTTTTCCTGATACTTGAACAGCCCGATCTGTCCACTTCCATACTGATGATCGTGATATTTGCCACGGTCATGTTTACGGGTGGAATTAAGAAAAGGATCATACTGATCCTGTTGCTTATTATGATACCGGTGGGTATCGGTTTTGTCAGTTTTATGCTCAATCCCGATAACGGTCTTTTGGAAGAGTATCAGCTTAAAAGGATAAACGGATTCCTGTATCCGGAAGATTATCCCGATATTGCCTACCAGCAGAATAATTCCATTACGGCCATAGGATCCGGAATGCTTGACGGCAAGGGATATATGAATAACGAGCTTACCAGCGTTAAGAATTCCAATTTCATTTCCGAAGCGGAGACTGACTTTATATTTGCCGTTATAGGAGAGGAGTTCGGATTTAAGGGCAGTGCCGTTACCATAATACTTCTTTTTGCTCTTTCCCTGAGCATTCTGAGTATTGGTATCAGGGCTCCTGATACAGCGGGTGCCATCATTTGTGCGGGAATGGGCATTTATGTGGGGATGCAGAGCTTTATGAACATAGGCGTTGCCACATTCCTTCTTCCCAATACCGGTATTCCGCTTCCTTTTATCAGTTACGGAATGACATCGTTATTAACGCTTTACGCAGGCCTGGGGGTGGTCCTGAATGTAAGGCTTCAGGTAAAACATACGGCGGTAACGCTGGAAGATTTTGCCATGTATAATGAACGTATATGATCTACGAAAAATAATCGAAAGGGGTATTTCGGGGAACTATGAACATTGCTTTTATAGCGCATGATTCAAAAAAGAAGCTTATGCAGAATTTCTGCGTGGCTTACAGGGGGATACTTGCAAAACATGAACTTTATGCTACCGGAACCACCGGCAGACTGATAGAGGAAGTTACCAATCTTACCATACATAAATTTCTTGCCGGTCATCTTGGAGGCGAACAGCAGCTTGCAGCTCAGATTGAGCAGAATATGATAGATCTGGTTATATTCTTACGGGACCCTGTTAATGCGGCTGTTCACGAGCCTAATGTTGAGAATGTTTTCAGGGACTGTGATCTTCATAATATCCCTCTTGCAACTAATCTTGCCAGTGCGGAGCTTCTTATCAAATCCCTCGACAGAGGAGACCTTGAATGGAGAGAGATGTATAAATGATCCGTTCCAGCGGAAAAATGTGTTTTAAGCTGATTTCGGCTGTTTTAATATCTGTTCTTTGTCTGTCCGGATGCGGCAGTTCTTTTGCGTCTCCGTATTCCACATCCATTATTTCACAGGAAGTCACAAGCGGCGGAGCTTTGGCTGATCTCAAAGCTGATTCTTTTGCTGCGGACCTTTGCGTTTTTTCGGGTGATAATCCCGTGCCGGGCCTTGAAATGTCGTCTTCCAATGAATGTATCCTTCTTGTTGATATTAATAATAAGGAGTGTCTTGCATCCACAAACGCCTACAAGTCAATTCATCCCGCATCAACAACAAAGCTTCTGACCGCACTTGTTGCTCTGGAAAATTGTTCCATGGATGAAACAATTGTCTGCGGGGATGAAGTTACAGGTTTTGCATATGATGAGACAACGCTGCCTGCCAAGGTGGGAGATACCATGACAATGGACCAGGCTCTTCATTTTATGCTCATGCTTTCTGCCAACGATGTTGCGAATTCCATTGCCGTTCACTGCGCCGGCAGCATCAGCGGATTCTGTGATATGATGAATGCCAAAGCCAGGGAGATTGGTGCTACCAATACCCATTATACAAATCCTCACGGACTTGATGCAGATGACCATATGACCACGGCCTATGACCTGTATCTTATCTTAAATGAGTGCTTTAAATACGAAAAATTCTCTGAAATTGTTTCCAGTTCGGAGTATTCAACGGTCTATTTTGATTCCCAGGGAAAGACCATAGAAAGAACCGTCAGATCCACGGATCTTTTTATCAGAACAGATAAGGATGTCAGCCCTCCTCCCGGAATAACCGTCATAGGAGGAAAGACCGGTACAACCGGAGGTGCAGGCCATTGTCTTATCGTTTTATGCAAGGATTCTTCCGGAAATCCCTATATTTCCTGTGTAATGGGAACACCCGATTCGGATACCCTTTATTCTCATCAGCAAAGCGTAATGTCGCAGATTTTAAACTGATAAAAGCGTTGATAATTTTATATTTTTAAACTATAATATTTACAGGCTTTTTAATAAGTCAAATAAATGCATCGGAGGATAGAAACATGGTTTCACTTATAGTTGGTCAGAAGGGAAAAGGAAAGACTAAGGAACTTTTGGACAAGGTTAACGCCGATGTGAAAAATGTTACCGGTAACATCGTTTATCTTGATAAAGACACATCTCACATGTATGAGCTTAACAATAAGATCAGACTTATCAATGTAAGCGAGTATGAGATCACAAATGCAGAAGAGTTTTTCGGATTTGTATCAGGTATCATTTCTCAGAATCATGACATTCAGCAGATGTATTTCGATTCTTACATCAAGATCTCTCATCAGGAAGATCAGGATATTTCAAAAAATGTAGAGAAGCTTGCAGCACTTTCGGATAAGTATTCAGTAGATATGGTACTTTCCGTATCATTAGAGAGAAGCAAGTTCCCCGCAAGTATCCAGGCTAACGAGAAGATCGCAATTAATTTCCTTTGATAACAGGTATTTAAGGCCCCGGGAGGCATATGCGTTCCGGGGCATTTGTTTTTTATGAGTAATAACGGCGACGACAACATAAGAAGATTTGCAAAAGACCACAGTATGAACATCGGTACTGCGCTTTTTGGTCTTACTCTTTTATATGTTATCATCGCTCTTTTTATGTATTTTTCATCCGATCCCATTGTAAGATATGAGGTTGTGGAAGGATCCCTTTCAACTCAGAATCTCTACAGAGCCATTGCCATCAGGGATGAGCATGTTGTTAACAGTCCTTATTCAGGTTATGTCAATTTCCTTGCAAGAGAAGGCCAGAAGGTTGCGGTTGGTGACATTGTTTATACTGTTGACGAAACCGGCCG
>ONTX01000155.1 GCA_900320825.1 uncultured Lachnospiraceae bacterium
AAAACAGCCGTAACTAACAGATATCCGATAAAAAATACTGCCAACAGTATCAGAAACAGCTTTTTTAATATCTCCTTCATGTCCTTCTCCTAAAACATCCTGTATTCTTCCGGAATATTATATCCCAGTTTTTCCAGTGTATATATATATGATGAATCTCTCATCCTTGCCTTGGACTCTTCATACATCTTATCGAATTTCTTTTTCTTTATACCCGTCTTTATAGCTATGATCTCATAAATACCGCCAATGACAGCTGCTATACCGATCAGAATAAAAACAGTCGGTAAAAACCACTGTATCTCATTTGCAACGCCTAACTGATGCATCCCAAACATGTGGATACCTCTCCACGCTATGAGAATCCCGATAACTATTGCCAGTATGTACTGTACCACGCCAAACTCATCCTGCGGTATTCCGTCTATTGCCAGTTCATGACATCGTGGATCGATATAGGTAGCTCCGCATTTTTTACATTCCTTTGTAAGCTTTCCGTACTTTCTTACCCTTGCCTCATAGGAAAACAGCTTTTTATTGCATGACGGACAATGGAATTCTATGCTCATTTTTCCCCTTCTCCCTATTTAAAATCCCAAATCTTCTCCTACCAGGATCACATGAATCCTGTCGGTATGTTTTGAGAACCTGGTAATAAGAAACTGACAGCATATGGTATCCGGTGATTTACAATTAAAGCAAGCACCTGTTTTTGAACATGGAGTAGATAATCCGAACCTCTGGGCATTTATAGGAGCTGCAACATTCCTGGCACGCTTCATGGCTGCATCGATGTCAGAACACACTTTGTTCATTCCTACTATAAATAAAACATGCTTGGGACCCTGTGCAATGGCAGAAACACGATTTGAATTGCCGTCAATATTTACGAGTACCCCATCATCGGTCATAGCATTGACACTTGAAAGGAAATAATCGGAATCATATGCTGCAAGCATTGCGGCACGCTTATCTTCAGCCTTATCTCTGTCAATAAAACTGTAATTACCATTTTTTATGGCATCTACCAATCCTATCTCATGTGCACTCATCGCACCACCCATAGCGACAGACGAACCTTCGGGTATCAGCTCAAGAGCCTTTTTCAAAGCTTCTTCACAAGTAGGGGCATAATACCCAGTCATATTACGTGATTCCAGTCCTTTGATCACTTTTTCTGACAACAGCTCATTTCTTTTGATAATGTTTTCGTTCATATTCCACATATCCTTTCTGATATCTTTTATGATCATCCCGGCTGTTATATAACTCGTATCATAGTTCAGTATGAAACTGATTTGTCATTTGTACATTATAACACATCCGATCCTTTTTAATATTCAACTTTTATATCATTCAAGTCAAATACTCTTTTGAATCTTTCCTCATCCTGAGACGTTCTGATAAGCATTACTTCAACAAAATGCCCATCTTTTCTATTCTTAAATCCTGCTACTTTTTCACCTGTACAAATAGAACTCCTTATGACCGCATACTGTGTTTCAGGGTCATAATCGATCAGTTTTCTTAGTTTTTCGTCCTCTGAGTCTCTGTTTTTCCCAAATAATCCCATCATATCATCCATTCCATTTATAAAGCTGAGCATAGACTCCGTCTTTTTTGATCAATTCGTCGTGAGTCCCGCTCTCTTCGATACCATTTTCCGTCAGGACTAAAATCCTTTCGGCATTTTTTATAGTCGTAAGTCTGTGTGCTATAACAAATGTAGTTCTGTTCTTTGCCAGTTTTTCCAAGGATTCTTTAACTATATTCTCACTCTCATTGTCAAGTGCACTGGTTGCCTCGTCAAATATCAGAATTGGAGGATTTTTTAAAAATACCCTGGCGATAGATATTCGCTGCTTCTGTCCTCCGGAAAGCTTTATACCCCTTTGACCGATATCCGTGTCATAGCCGTTTGGTAATCCCATAATGAACTCATGCGCATTAGCGTTCTTAGCAGCTTCTATTATCTGCTCACGAGTTGCATCAGGTCTTCCATATCTTATATTATCATACACAGTTCCGACAAAAAGATATACATCCTGCTGCACAATGCCGATGTTGTTACGAAGACTTTTTAGCTTAATATCCCTTATATCCTTGCCGTCGATCAGGATACGTCCTTTTGTAACATCATAAAATCTCGGTATAAGACTGCAAAGAGTTGTTTTTCCGCCTCCCGAAGAGCCTACCAGAGCAACATATTCTCCTGCATGCACTTTTAAATTGATATGTCTTAAGACTCTGTGAGCCGTATCCTTATATTTAAAAGACACATCCTCAAATTCAATATCACCTTTAACATCATTTAATTCAACTGCATCGGGGGAATCCTTTATATCCGGTTCAGTCTCAATTATCTCAACAAATCTCTCAAAACCGGAATAACCATTCTGAAACTGTTCCGTAAAATCAATAAGTGTTCTGACAGGATCCGTAAAAATATTGATGTATAAAAGAAATGCTATAAAATCAGGTACATTTACCAGATCTTTAAAAAGCATCACTCCTCCCGCCATTATAACTATAATATTTATCAACATGGTAAAAGCATTCATTCCGGAATGATAAAATCCCATGTAAAAATAGCTGTTCTTTTTTGCGTTCAGAAATCCGTCATTTCCCTCCTTAAATTTTTCTTTTTCTATATCTTCATTGGCAAATGATTTTACAACTCTGATACCGGACAGATTATCCTCGATCTGAGTATTAATATCAGCGATCTTTGCTCTGTTCTCTCTGAAGGCTCTTTTCATCCTTCTGTTTAAAAAGTAGGCGTAAACAAACATTACAGGTACAAGAATAAATGCCGCAACCGTAAGTCTTATACTGATTCCGGAAAGAATGACAAAAGCACCGATTATCCTGACAAATGAGATTGCAAGATTTTCCGGCCCATGATGAAGAAGTTCGGAAATATCGAACAGATCACTTGTGATCCTGCTCATAAGCTGTCCTACCTTTTGTTCATCAAAAAATGAAAAGGAAAGCTTTTGATAATGCTCGAATATCTCAGAACGCATATCATATTCCATTTTTGCACCCATAACATGTCCGATATTCGTAATGTAAAAGCGTGCTCCGAATTGAATCAGAACAAGTCCGATAAGAATAATTCCAATAAAGATGATCCTGTTGACAGAACCCTCGCTTTTTATGTCTATGATATTTGATGTTATATATCTGACAGCCAGGGGTATGATCAAGGCAATGATCGAATCGACAAAAGCTAAGAACATATCTGTTAAAAAGGTTCTCATATATGGTTTATAGTAACCGATCATTCTTCGTATATTTCTTTTCATGGCATTCTCTCTCAAAAAAGTATATGTGAATAATAATATCAGTCAAGGCCAGGATTTTCAACAAAAAAATAAGACATCTATCAGATGTCTTAAAATCAGTGCCCAGAACCGGAATCGAACCAGTGACACGAGGATTTTCAGTCCTCTGCTCTACCAACTGAGCTATCTGGGCTTATCAAATAAAATCTTAGAAATAGCGGGGGCAGGATTTGAACCTGCGACCTTCGGGTTATGAGCCCGACGAGCTTCCAGACTGCTCCACCCCGCGTCAATACTAACGAGCATCTTTATGCTCCACTGGATGGAGGTGGATTCGAACCACCGAAGCAATTTGCAGCAGATTTACAGTCTGTCCCCTTTGGCCACTCGGGAATCCATCCATAAA
>ONTX01000154.1 GCA_900320825.1 uncultured Lachnospiraceae bacterium
ATGGGAAGCTGATATATCAGTCTTCCTATTCCGAGTCCGCTGTATGCGATGATCTCCTTGTCTTCGAAAAAGATCCTTCCTACGTCGGCTGCCATCTTAGCCTCCTTGTAGGAGCGGCTGACTTCCTTGATCTCGGAAGCGATACTTCCGAATGCGATCTTGATCCCTACTGCTCCCGCCTTGGCGAGAGCTTCTTTCAATCCGCTTGTTGCTTCACCTATCTCAGCTTCCTGCATCTCGGGTCTGTCGGCAGACGCCTCCAGTTCCATTACGACAACAACGTCGTTTTCATCAACGGCGGTAACAAAATCCCTGGGTCTTGATGCACTGAAGTTTCTGACAGTCTCAAGAATATTTATATCTTTGGTATTGGATGCCTCTGCAAGAATGACAACTCTGGGCACATCACTTACCACATGAAGTTTTCTTGCCCTTGAATAGATATCCACCAAAAGAAGGTTATCCAGAAGCAGGTTCTTGAAGAAATTATCCTTATCGAATCTCTCTCTGTAAGCAACGGAAAGACTCTGGACCTGGAATGCCGCCATCTTACCGAGGGTATAGACGTCCTCACCGGCACCCGCAACGGCAAGTATATACTCAAGAGCCTGGTCATCATATATCTTAAAATACTGATTACCCTTGATCTCCTGTGAATCCGCCGAAGATGTGGCAAAATCGGAAGCATCGCTTTTCAGTCCCTTTATCTCCCCAGTAGAGACTACAACCCTTCCGTCGGGATCGGTGACAGCTAGATCAACTCTGGCGATGGATTTTAATCCGTCGAGTGTTGCCTGTAAAATCTGGTTTGAAATCATTTTTTTCCCCTTAAATACATTTAACGGATATATGCGTTCTTTGGTAATTTTGAATAAAATAAACGCTCATTAGTATAATATACACAAAATTGCACAAGAAAACAATATTTTCCTTGTAAATTTTAGGCAAAAAATAACGCCCCGAAAAATCGGGGCGTGTAATTCATATCTAAAAAATACTATACAGATATGTCAATATTGCTACCTACGGAAGGATTAACACTTCTTTCCATGGCAGCGGAATCAAGCATCTGAACGATACCCTCGCCGTAACTTTGGGTCATATCCATGGCCTTGGCAAGAATCGCAGTGCTTACGTCATTGTAAACCTTGGCCGTATTGAAATTTACTGCCATTGTGGCAAGTCCCATATCCATACTATACTCCCCGGGAGAAAAAGCTCATTCCCTTAAGTAAGATTATTTTAGCAGAGCCTTGCTGCATATTCAAGGCATTTAACGCTATTTGGCAAGAAAAATGCATCCGTCTTCTATATCTATAAGTTCATCTTTGAGAAGTTTTCCAACAGCCCTCTTAAACTCATTCTTGCTCATTCCGGTTCTTTCCCTGATGAGTTCGGGATCACTTCTGTCATAAAAATCCAGCTTTCCGCCCGCATCATGGAGCATGTCGAGTATCCGGTCGGCGTCTTCGTTTCTCTGCATATATCCCTTGTCCCTGACAGAAAGCTCAAGCCTTCCGTCCTTAAGCACTCTGGAAACCCTTGCAGTCACCTGCTGACCGCAGACAAGCTTTCCCGCATCCCCAAACATCTCTCTTTTGGGAATAAGCGCCGAATACTTATCGTCAACGGCAACAAAAGCTCCGAAATTTTTACTGATCAGGTAAACGGTTCCGACAACCGTGTCATCTTTTCTGTGTCCGGACTCATTTTCCAGCACTTTGTACACATCCATCATTGCACAGAGTCTGTCGGATTTGTCCGCATACATGGTGACCAGGATCTCATCGCCTTCCCTTACCTTATAGGTCTGTTGTTTAAAAGGCAAAAACAGGTCTTTTTCCAATCCCCAGTCCAGGAAAGCACCGATCTGAGTAACCTGACGGACCTTAAGTCTTGCAAGGCCTCCTATGGTAAGCACCGGCACTTCAAGAGTGGCAATGGGACGATCCTTTGAATCGCGGTAAACAAAGGCCTCAACCTCATCTCCCGTTTTTGCTCCCTCGGGAACACGGGAATTGGGAAGAAGTACTTTGTCATCCTTTTCGCCGTCGCCTGTATCTTCCGCAAGATACACGCCGAATTCCACTTTTTTTACTATCTTAAGTTTTTGAACGTATCCGACTTTTATCATACAAACTCCATAACGGCATAGGGAGTTCCCTCACCGTTTTCAAGCGATACAATACTTGCTCCGTCTTCAGTATCAACCACTCTCGGGATCATTGTGTCTCCCAAAAATGCCTGCGCTAAGTAGTTAGCCCTGAACTTTTTTATATCTTTTTTTCCGGAAAGATTTGAAAAGGCAAGTTCAACATATCTCCCGTTGTTCACATGATGATTGGCATCGAGATATGCAGGTTCGACTTTAAAAGCTTCCCTTATATCCCCTCCCGAAGGAACCTTGATCTTTCTGGGCATTTTCTCCATCTCAAGTGCCGGCTCCGGAATATACCTTTCCATCATTTCATCCGTCATCCTGACAGGTTTGAATTCTTCCGTATCAAGAAGTGCCCAGACCGACAGACATCTGACAATAATGTCATTTCCCATTTTCAGGCCAAAGCATCTTCTTCCGATAAAGCCCGAAAAATCTACCGGATACGTGAATACCTTAACATGATCGCAAAGCGAAGGCATAAGGTCTATCTCTGTCTGATAACTGTTGACCACCCAGAATAGCTTCCTGCTCCTGCAGTAATCAAGTCCCAGCCCCAGATCCTCCGACTGAAATGTGGAACAGTCCTGGAATAGGTTGATAAGACCGGGAATCGTCAGTTTTTTGTTTTCATCGACCTGTGAATACCCGATCCTTACTTCGTATTCGTACATATCATTCACCCGATACCCTTCAGGCCGGCACCATCGCAAGGATCATTACAATGATACCCATGATGACATAAAGCAGCATACCGACGTTTACTATAACGGTTGAAAATCTCTTTCCCTTAGGAATCGTGATCCTTCCGGGATTAATAAATACCCTTTTCCTTGCCAGGGTTACGATAAAGATCACGATACCCGTAATCGCACATCCGAGAAGGATCATCAGATACAGTCCCATATACGCAAGACTGCCTGCATTATTCTCCGCAAACTCAAGGATCCTGTTCGTATCACCGCTTTTTACCACTTCAAGATATTCGGCAAGATTTACATTTTTCATCACAATAAGGGGAAGAACTCCTCCCATCAAATTGATGCCTATATGATACGCAATGGTTATGGCAAGCTTTCCTGTCTTCAGATATACATATGCAAAAAACATTCCGAGGGTAAATGTGTATGCACCCTGGGTGAGATTTCCATGGAAGACCGCAAACACCAGTCCCGTCACCACCATTGTAACCCCATCGCCGTAAACCCTGATCCTGTCGCAGAGCATTTTTCTGAACAGGATTTCCTCAACTATGGGACCGATTATTGCTATGGCAAGGATATTTACAAGCAGACTTCCGGATGCAACAAGTTCCTGTGTATCATTCGTTGCAGCCTGTGCCCCCGGAAAAATCTCTTCGATAATAGTGCCTATGGTTGTTCCTACGATATTGGAAGCATATACAAGTCCGTAGGCCACAAAAAAGCCTCCTATCGCCTGTCCCGCATTCCACTTCATTCCCGGCTGTTTTTCCACGGGAAGTTTACTCATTATCAGAAAACCTATTGGAGCTCCTACAAGATACATGGGAGCAAGAGCCAGGATGATCTTCGCCGCATAATTGTCCGTCACTGCAGGATATACCCATCTTGCGACCAGAGATGTGATCACCTGAAGGATCGACGTTACCATAAAGAAAGTAAAATATGCGAGGCCCACACGGCTGAAAAACTTTTTGTGAGGTGTCTGATCAAATGCCGGAATAAACGGTTGTCCGTACATACCATTCGGCCCATAAGGAGGGTAAGGCGGCTGCATTCCCGGTCCGTACTGAGGATAGGTTTGCCGGGGCTGAAACTGAGGTCCCTGACCCTGCATTCCCTGACCATACGGGGGATAAGGCTGCTGTGGCTGCTGCCCCTGCACAGGTTCTACCGGGTTTAGCTGCTGCTGTACGTTATTTGAATAGGATCCGTTGTTAAAATCCATATTTTCTCCTTAATACAAGAAAAGCCAAGGATTCTGTCCTCGGCTTTAAGCAGGGCTACAAGGACTCGAACCTTGAAAATGACGGAATCAGAATCCGCTGCCTTACCATTTGGCTATAGCCCTATGTGCGTTACAAATTGACATTATATATAACTATTTTGAAATATGCAAGTGTTTTTTTCTCAGGTGCCGGACGAGGATTCATTTGCCGAAAGAAGATGGGATATGAACTGGCTTGCGGTTCTGCCGGATACTCCGCCATGATTCATCTCCCAGCGGTCGCTCTCCAAAAACAGTTCCGCTTCGTCCATGATTATGCCGTGCCTTTTTGCAAGTACACTGACAATATCATGATAAAGCTGTCTGTCCGGCTTGTAATATCCTATGGTGACACCGAAACGGTTTACCAGGGAGAGTTTTTCTTCCATAGTATCCGATCTGTGGATATCACCGTTCTGCTCCACATCATCCCTGTCGGCCCACATCTCCCTGATCAGATGCCTTCTGTTGGATGTTGCATATATGAGGATGTTCTCCGGCTTAGTCTCCAGTCCGCCTTCTATGACCGCTTTGAGAAATTTATACTCCGACTCATCCTCTTCAAAAGAAAGATCGTCCATGTAGATGATGAACTTGTAATTCCTGTTCTTGATCTGGGATATAAGCTGGCTTAAGTTTCTGAACTGGTACTTGTATATCTCGATCATACGAAGTCCGTGATCGTAGTATTCGTTTACTATAGCCTTAATGCTGGTGGATTTTCCGGTACCGCTGTCGCCGAAAAGAAGTACATTATTAGCTTTCCTTCCCTCAACAAAAGCCACTGTATTTTCGATGAGCTTCTGCTTCTGGAGTTCATATCCGTGAAGGTCGGATAAGAGCACATGTTCCATATTGGCAACAGGTTTAAAAGTGACACTTCCGTCAGGATTTTCCGCGATTCTGAATGCCTTATTCAGTCCGAACATTCCGACGCCGTAATCTTTATAAAATCGTGTGACTATGGAAAAGAACTCTTCCTCATCCTTTGCTGCGGCAAGCTTATCACTCAGGCTTCTCACCTTCTCACTGACGTTTCCGTTATACATAAGAGCCGGTTTTTCGATAGCCTTATAATTAGTTATGCAGGAAAAAACATCCGTATTCAGAATGTCTTCTATCCATGAAAAATCATAATGGAAAAGTTCAATGAAAGCCGAAAAATCATTTTTCGCAAAATGATTTACACTGCCATCGCTTCCACCTGTTTTTTCCGCAGTCAGCGTAAAAGGATTTTCGGCAGTGACCAGAAGATAAGTCAGATAATTCTGCCAGAGATTTTTATCGAAAGCAAAATCGGTGGAGATTTCCAGGATCCTTTTTATCTGGGCATAAACCTCGGAAGTAACTTCGGACAATTCATATTCTCCACTTCTTAAAGTTTTGCACACTCCCGCAAGGCGAACTAAAATCTCGTCTTCGGGAAGTCCTCCGTATATTAAAAATCTGGATGTAATCCTGTCCATCTAAATCACTCCAACGGCTTTTGCAACCGTAATCCTTTTAATGATCAAACCTCAAACATAAGATCTTCATATGTGGGTACGGGCCAGAGTTCTTTATCAACCATGGTTTCAAGCCTGTCAACGGGAGCCCTGAGAGCAGCCATGGCAGGAACGATCTCATCCCTGTATTTTTCCGCTTTCTTCAGTCCGTATTCCATCTGCTTTGCTTCATTAACGAGTTTCTCAAGATTTTCGGTAGCCTTAAGAGTCTCAGCCAGTCCCTTTTGCACCTCAGTTAATATCTTAAGTTCAGCCGATGAATCAACGCCTGTTTCCTTAAGAAGATTAACGGTCTTGGCAACATTCTTTTCATATGTTATGACCGCAGGCATATACAGTTTTCTTGACATTCCGATCATAGCGGCTGCCTCGATATTGATGCTCTTTGTATATGTCTCGTATACGATCTCCTGCCTGGAGGAAAGCTCTGTCTTTGTATATATTCCGAATCTTTCGAATAATCTGACAGCCTTGTCGGTAGTAAGTGCGGAAGCAGCTTCCACCATTGTCCTGATATTGGGAAGACCACGCCTTTCAGCTTCTTTTACCCATGCATCGGAATAACCGTCACCGGAGAAGATTATCCTCCTGTGCTCTGCAAGATACTGCTTTATAAGATCATGAACAGCAAGTTCAAGATTATCCGCTTTTTCAAGGATGTCCGCAGCATCACAGAAAGCCTCGGCAACCATGGTATTGATGGCCGTATTTGCATCCGCTATGGAATCGGAACTTCCAACCATACGGAATTCGAACTTGTTTCCTGTAAAAGCAAAAGGCGATGTCCTGTTTCTGTCAGTTGCATCTTTTTCTATATCCGACAGTGTTGACACACCTGTCATAAGTTTTCCGCCGTGGATGGAATGATCCGCAGCTCCGGTCTCCACAAGCTGCTTTACCACATCCTCAAGCTGCTCGCCCAAAAATACGGAGATGATGGCGGGAGGAGCTTCGTCCGCACCCAGTCTGTGCTCATTTCCCACATTTGCGGCACTCTGCCTGAGAAGATCAGCATGATCGTCTACAGCCTTAAGTATGCAGGCAAGAACCAGCAGGAACTGTACATTTGCCTCCGGTGTCTCCCCGGGATCAAGAAGGTTCACTCCGGTATCTGTAGTCAGTGACCAGTTATTATGCTTGCCGGAGCCGTTAACGCCTTCATAGGGCTTTTCGTTAAGAAGACAGTGAAGACCTCTGCGCTCCGCAACCTTCTTCATTGTCTCCATTACTATCTGGTTATGATCATCTGCAATATTTGCGGTTTCATATATCGGTGCAAGCTCGTGCTGGGAAGGAGCAGCTTCATTGTGCTGTGTCTTTGCCGTTACTCCCAGTTTCCACAATTCAAGGTTCAGGTCCTTCATAAAAGCTCCGACTCTTTCCCTTATGGCACCGAAATAATGATCGTCAAGTTCCTGTCCTTTGGGTGCAGGTGCACCGAAAAGAGTCCTTCCTGCGAAGACCATATCGGGCCTCTTCAGATACTTGGCCCTGTCTACCAGAAAATATTCCTGCTCGGGTCCTACGGAAGGGGTAACCTTTGTTGATTTCGTATCGCCGAAAAGCCTTATTATCCTAAGAGACTGCTCGGATATTGCTTCCATGGAGCGAAGAAGAGGAGTCTTCTTATCAAGAGCTTCACCTGTGTATGAACAGAAAGCTGTAGGAATGCAGAGAATTACGCCTGTAGCATCTTCCTTGAGGAAAGCGGGGGAAGTTATATCCCATACTGTATATCCTCTTGCCTCGAAAGTTGCCCTAAGGCCTCCCGAAGGGAACGAAGAAGCATCCGGCTCTCCCTTAACAAGTTCCTTGCCGGAAAACTCCATTATCATCTTTCCGTCAGCATCAGGATGGGTTACGAAGGAGTCATGTTTTTCCGCGGTTATGCCTGTAAGAGGCTGGAACCAGTGGGTAAAATGGGTTGCTCCGTTCTCAATAGCCCAGTCCTTCATCGCTCCTGCGACGATGTCTGCTGATTTTCTGGAAAGTTCTCCGCCACCCTGCATAACGGCGTATACTTCGTTAAATACATCCCCGGGAAGTCTTTCCTTCATCCTTCCCAGAGTAAAAACCTTGGATGCGAATATCTCTTCAATGTTGACGTTTTCCTTTTCGGTCATCAGGTATCTCCTTTGCAGCCTCAAAACGGCTATGTCAGTATATGGAACAAATCCCTTATAGTTTATACATATCAGGCTTATTTATCAACATCTTCACTGTCATCTGCTTCTTCAGAGTCATCCTCTTCATCCCGGACATAAAGTCTGTTTTCAAAATATTCCTTATTTGCACCAAAATCCACGCCAAGAACGGCCATTCCGTCTTTATTCTCGTTCCACCAGGATCCTTCTATGGGAAGAGCCGCTCCTTCTCTTTCATATCTGAGCCAAAAAGGAGCACGTAGTACAAGGGAATAGACTTCAGTGAATGTCATATTGGTTGTAAGATTCGGACACAGACCGTCTATGAGACCGCCTGAATTTGTAAGCACAGCCCCCGGCATCTTTTTTATGATCTGCTCCATAACCTTACGCTGTCTTTCGGTACGTCCGAAATCCGTTCCTATATATCTGTTCCTCGAATATGCCAGGGCCTGAGGGCCGTTAAGATGGATCATTCCGCCCTCTACCTGAGTCAGGTAATCGTGGCCGAATTCATTGCCCATCAGCTCATTGTATTCATTCAGATATGCATCGACCCATATAACCTCTTCGCCGGTCAGTTCCAGATCAATACCGCCGACGGCATCCACCACATTGGCAAACGCCTCAAAATTCACCAGCACATATTTACTGACGGGAATGTCAAAATTCTTTTCTATGGTCTCCATCAAAAGCGATGGACCACCGAAGGAATAAGCCGCATTCAGTCTGTTGGAACCATGCCCCGGTATCTCAACATATACATCCCTCAGTATGGAAGTCATGAGGATCCTTCCGGTCTTTTTCGAGACGGAAACAAGGATCATGGCATCACTTCTTCCGTCTTCTCCTCCAAGCCTCGAATCATTACCGATCAAAAGAATATTCGTAACACCCTTTGAGGTAAGCACGTCATCTCCCACACTCACCTCTTCATATTTCATCTGGCTGTAGGCCCTTTTTGTTATAACAAATTCAAGAGCCATAATAACTGCCACAATTAAAACAGCGATCAAAAAGAGTCTTTTAAGGAAGGTCTTAACGGGATTCTTTTTAGTTTCGGTTTTTCCCGGATCATTTCTTCGTCCTTTATTTGCAGGAGCCTTGCGATCCTGCTTTTTCCTGCGTTCATATTCAGGACGGGTATTCCTTTCATTCCGGGCATTTCTTCCGGACCTGCCGCCTCTCTCATCCCGCACGGGTCTTTCGGGTCTTACGCCACGTTCCTCACGCACACTCCTTTCAGGTCTTACATTTCTTTCATCTGCCATGCGGTTGGCACTATTTGCCCTTCTTTGGTCCCTCCGGGCGGAATCATAATCATAATAATCGTCGTCATAATCGCTTTCGTTATATCTGACAACTCCGTCATATTCATGGGACCTTGTGCGTCTGCCGGGAGTA
>ONTX01000313.1 GCA_900320825.1 uncultured Lachnospiraceae bacterium
ATCTCTCCCCTGGTTTTTTTGACCTCTCCGGTTTCGGGATTGGCGGTCTTTTTAAATGCTATCTTATCAACGATGGTATCCCTGCTGTCACCCTTAAGGCGCATGCCTTTAAGCTGCATCATCCACATGAACTGTTTTTCCAGCATGGGTATGATCTTCACGGGTTCTATCTTAAGGGCTATAAGGTCCTCGTACTCTTTCATGCAGGTTTTTACATCGCCTGCCATAATGGCATCTATCATGCCGAAGATCCTGTCACGGTAGTCCTTGCAGCAGATGCAGTCAATATCTTCCCTGGTGATCACGTCCCTGCCTGATGCAAAGGCTATGAGTTTTTCCAGCTCAGACATGAGATTGCCCATATCCGCCCCGATGACGTCTATCAGGTATCTAGCATCTTTTTCGCTGATCCTCATATCGAATTTTTTTAAGAATGCACCTATGTTCTGGAGAAGATATGCATCACTCTGGGTGACAAATTCGGTACAAAGGCCGTTTTTTGCGATAGCTTTGTAGAGTTTTAATCTGCCGTCCGCGGTATCTTCCACGAATATGAATGTGGTTGTTTCCGGAGCTTTATCCAGGTATTCAGCAAGTTCGTCCCCGCCTTTCTGAAATAGGCCCGAGTACCTGACGACGATGATACGCCTGTCGGCAAAAAAAGGAAGAGTCTCTGCCTGATCAATGATTGAAGGGACGTTAACGGGAGTTGTATCAAAAACGGTGGTGTTCATATCGTCCTTAGCGCCTCCCAGGGCCTTCAGGAGCATTTTTTCATAGTGGTTCCTTAAGTATCTTTCGGAACCGAAAAGAAGGTAGCACCGTTTAAAATCACCGGATTTTATGTCCTTTTTTAATTTTTCAAGGCTTGCCTGGGCCTCGTAAGGTTTCATCTTTTTATCCTTTTATTCAAGGGAAATGACCATGCTCTCGTCTGCTTCGTAGGAGTTTTCAAGAAGATCGGGAACCACTCCGTCCACCAGTATCTGGACTTTTTTTACAGACGGTAATTTGCACAAAGAGTTTACTATGGCGTAGACGGAAGTCTGTGTGGGCACGTTTCCGTACGGCACAAGTATATCACTGCTGAGATTGACATAACAGACTTCGTCCTTGGTGCTGATGCTGACTATTGATACGGAAGGGTTGACGGAAGGGTATATGTTTTCAATCTGCGGTCCTTTTAAAAGTTCCTCCACCACGAATCTCTCAAGGGGCACTGAGGTGGGATAGAATTTTTCACGGTTTACGCTTATGAGGTTTGCTCCGTCAGCAGAGGCAAAGTAGAGGGTTACGGATACTTCCTCGTAAGTATTTATCTCGTTTCCGTCATTGCTTATAAAGGTATCCGCGGTCATTTTACCGACTTCGAATCCGCTGTGATCCATGAGGGGCTCACCTTCAACGGTAAAAACAACTCCGTCAATTTCTGCACAGCCGCAAAGGGTTCTTACTATGGCAGCCCTGACAAGGACTTCCGTGGTGAAGTTAAGGGTCTTATATTCCGGGCTCATGTCCAGGGTTACGATACCGTCCTCAAGGCTGTATCCCAGACAGTCAAAGCCCATGGAAAGAGGTGCCTTATACTGGGCATCCTGGGATTTTTCGGACAGAGCACTTAGGAGCATGTCCACGTACTCTTCGGTAGTGTTTCCGGATGCAGGAACGAAGTAGCTTTCTGTTTTTGTCTCTGCATTATTGATACGGTATACCAGAGCCTTCCCCTCAGTATCCGCATTTTCCCCGGAAGAGCATGCAGTCATGGAAAAGAGCATGAACAGGGCACATGAAAGGCATATTATTTTTTTGATGAATTTATTTTGCATCTGCTATGTATATCAGGGGAATCGTAACAACGAACTTACTTCCCTCTCCTTCCCTGCTGGTAACTTCTATGGATCCGTGGTGCATCAGGACTACGTTTCTTACGATGGCAAGTCCCAGACCCGTTCCGCCTATCTCTTTTGAGTGGGACTTGTCCACTCTGTAGAACCTTTCGTAGATATGGGGTGCTGACTCTTCGGGAATACCCAGGCCGGAGTCTTCAACAGTCAGGGTAAAGGACTGGTGGTCCGCATCAAGGGATACTTTTACCCATCCGTTTTCCTTGTTATACTTGACCGCGTTTTCAACAAGGTTTGATACAAGAAGTGTCATCTTAACCTCGTCAACCTCGGCAAGGACCTGTCTTTCGGTCTCAAAGGTAACGTCCACGTTCTGCTTTCTTGCGATGACTCTGAGTCTTTTAAGTACAAGCTCTGTCATCTCATTGATATTGGTCTGGGCGATGTTAAGGTTCTGGCCGGACCTGTCATCCATTTTAACAAGAGCCAGAAGGTCGGTGATGATCCTGTTTTCCCTGTCTACCTCTGATGCGATATCCTGCATGAACTCCCTGTATTCTTCAACGGTTGCGGTATTGCTTGCAAGAAGGGAATCGGAAAGGACCTTCATGGATGCCATGGGGGTCTTGAGCTCATGGGAGACATTTGCAACGAACTCACTCCTGCTTTCATCCAGGGTATTTATCCTGACCAGGAGGTTATTGAACGCATCGGATATATGGGCGGTCTCCGAGCATTCATTCACGGGCTCTATATTGGTGTTGTAGCCCGCTTTTACATCGGAGATCCTTTTTGTGAGTTTGTCTATGGGTTTTACCAGGAATTTGGACAGAATAAAGGCAAGGGCGATGACTATGGCTACGATGCTTATCTCAAGGATAAGTGCGTTATTGCCCAGCACATCCGCCATGTTAATGATGCTGTCGTCGGAAATGGATGTGAGCATGACACCCCTTATGACTCCTGCACCCCCTGCTGTGGTGGTATCCGCAACAGGAGTCGTAAGCTCGATGTAACCGTGCTCCTTGTCGTAATAGGAGGTGGAATTGCCCCTGAAGCATTCTATAACCTCCTCGGAGATCATGGTCTTGCCCGTGGAAATGCCGTAAGTATCCTTAAGCACCTCAAAATTGCCGCCGATGATCATGATCCTGCCTTCGTAGATATTGGAAAGCATCTCGATCTCCGCGTCCATGACGTCCAGGGACTCGGTGAATTCATCCGCGCGGCCCGTAAGAGCCGATATGTATTTGTTTGCAACAAGGTGATTTGCCGTTATGGTAAGCTGATTCTGTACCGCAGAAACCCTGTTTTCAACCGCTCTGGATTCGTAGTCGGATACGATGGTGATCCTGACTAAGATACAGGGTATGATCCCGACTATGAGAATGATAAGAAATATACGGGATCTGAGTGATCTGAGCATTATAACGGACTTCAAACCTGATAAGAAATCACTCATGGATAAAACCTAGCCCTGCACGTGAAAATAGTAGCCGATTCCCCACTTGGTATGTACATACTCGGGATTTCCGGCATCGCTTTCTATTTTTTCGCGAAGGCGTCTTACATGCACATCAACGGTTCTCTCATCTCCGGGGAAATCCTCGCCCCACACGCTGGTAAGAAGGTCGCTTCTGGTGTAGACCTTGCCGGGATTTTCCATAAGAAGCCTGAGCATTTCAAACTCTTTGGCTGTAAGAGATATCTCGTTACCCATTTTAAATGTCCTGTGGCCCTTAAGATCAAGGGAAAGTCCCCCTGCGGAAAGTCTGTCACCCGATGCGGGCTCCCTGCTTTCCGAATGGCTCCTTCTCATGACGGCCTTGATCCTTGCCTTTAACTCAAGGATGTTGAAGGGTTTGGTCATATAGTCGTCCGCACCGTATTCAAGACCAAGGATCTTGTCCATATCCTCACCCTTGGCGGTAAGCATGATGATGGGGGTCTTTGAAAACTCCCTGATCCTCTGGCATACTTCGTAGCCCCCGATCTTCGGAAGCATGAGATCCAAAAGGATGATGTCATGTTCACCCTTTTCCGCCATCTCAAGGCCTTCCTCACCGTCATATGCACAGTCGACTTCCATGCCGTCCTGTTCAAGCGAAAATTTTATTCCTTTAACGATGAGTTTTTCATCGTCAACAATAAGTACCTTAACAGCCATTTCAAATCCTCTTAATCTGTACAGATAAGTTCTTCAATCCCGGAAAATAGGGCATCACCTATGCCGGGTACGTTTTTTATGTCAGCAGGACTCTTAAAAAGTCCGTTTTGTTCGCGGTATTTTACTATCGCTTCCGCCTTGGCATTTCCTATCCCCGGAAGGGATGTAAGTTCGGCCGCCCCTGCGGTGTTGATGTTTATAAGACCCGTGGGTTGCATGGTGCCTGAGGATGCCGCATAGCCTGCAGTCTCTCCGGAAACGCCCTGAGAGCCCAAAGCCTGCACAGGTATCTCTTCGCCCTCTGCGGGAAAATAGATCATCTCGCCGTCTGTTAAAAGTCTTGCAAGATTGATCCTGCCTGTATCCGCATCTTCCTCAAATCCTCCGGCAGCATCAAGTGCATCGGATACCCTGGAGCCTGCCTTAAGTTCATAAACCCCGGGGGCACTAACTTTTCCGCAGACATATACATAAACCATCGCAGAGGCATTATCGGGTGGTTCCTGCAAAGTGCCTGCATTTGATACATTGCCGTCCGGTGCGTCAGTGCCTGCTGCCCTGCTATCGTCAGGCGGACCGGCTTTGCTTGTTTCCCCGCTATGCTCCTCCGCCGCATTAATGGATCCTTCCACATCGGAGAGCGTAACAGCCTTGTCGCCCTCACAGGATGAAAGTATAAATGCAGCTGCGGTAAGAAAGATGACCAGAATCTTATTTGTTTTTTTCATATAACCTCCCAAATACCGGGAGGCAGAAGGTATATCATGGGCGATCACGGTTCGCCCGTATTCTTATTTTTTTGTGCTGCGTATGATGCGCAGTTTGCAGGATTTACTGAATGCCTGATTTTAGAACAACTTCCAGCTTATCCAGTTCTTCTTTTACGTCGCCGCCTTCCCAGATACGTGAAAAAGCAGCTTCCGTCTGCATCCAGAAGTTCTCGGTCTCCATCATCTTGGGAAGTGATGCACTTCCTGAATATTCCAGTGCATAGATCTGGTTTGCACCGCCTTCCCATCCGAAGGACCTTGATGCGCTTGCAAGTCCGGTGTAGTCGGTGAAATATTCCGAAGCGTCCTTTGTAAGATAAAGGGAAAGTTTCTCTGCATTTTCTTTCTGGTCGGTATATCCGTTGACCATGACCACGGTGGTAAGAGAAAGGGAACTGCTGGGGATATCGTTTGTGATATTGGGCATTTCCGAAAAACCGTACTCATACACAAGGCTTCCGTCTGCTGTGGCGTCCGCGAGTCTTTTTACAAGGTCATATCCGCCGATTGTAAAAACGGTCTTGCCGTCAATGAAATCCTGTATTACGGAATCGTAAGTAACTTCATTACTCTCGATAGAGAAGTAGTCATGAAGCCCCTGATATTTTGTCAGACATTCAACAGCCATGTCATTACTTACGGAGATATCATTCTTATCATCGCCGCTGGGTCCGCCTATGCTCATTGCACCGCCCACGATCCAGTAGTTGTACATTATCCTGGATACATCCCACTTCATGATACCTTCAACGTTTTCCGGAACGCTGTAGCTGTTTGCGATGGTCATGAGGTCTTCAAGGGTATAGGGAACCATCTTCTGGATGTATTCTTTGGTAAGTGCTTCAAGCTCAGCGGGATCAAGGTCCTCTGCTGTAAGTCCGGTATCTTCCGCATCCGTCTCAGACTCGGATTCTCCGCCTCCCACATCTGCCGCATTACCTGTAAGGTCCGCTATGGCAACCTGTGAAGCCCACTCTTCAAGATATGTCCTGTTGTAGACCATGACTGAAGTGTCAAAAGATAAGGGATATCCAAGCTTTTTCCCCTGGTATGTAACTGCGTTTATTGCAGCATCGGAAAAATTAAGAGGTCCGCACTGCATGTCCGGATCTTCAAGTTCCGATGCAAGTCCGGAAAGATATGCTTTTTCAAGATTTTCGCATCCAAGGATTATGACATCCGGATATGCGTTTCCCTCAAGAGATGCATCGTAGCACTCTTCCAGGAAGTTTTCAGAGGGCATGAGAACGGGAACCACGGTAACATCCTCGGCCTCGCCGAATTCAACGGCAGCCTTGCTGATAAATCCCGTCAGTCTTTCATCTGTGTACCAGACGGTTATGGATCCCGATCTGTGGAGCCATGCGTCGGTGTTTTCACCATCTGCTGTTCTTTTTATTTCTTTTGTGGATCCGTATAAAATAGCTCCCGCAAGAAGTGCAAGGGCCGCTATACCTATGATCTTACCGGCTTTACTCATTTGAAGCGACAGCCTTTCTTAAAATATCGGTCATTTTGTCGATGTCTGATCTTGTGATGACAAGAGGCGGAACGAACCTGATGATCTCGTTACCTGCATTGATGAGGATCAGGCCGTTATCTAGAGCTGTATTTATGATGTCCTTTACAGGCTTGTCAAAAACAAGTCCCTGCATAAGTCCCATTCCCCTGCGCTCTTTGATGCAGGAAAACTCAGACTTTATCTCATCAAGTTTTTGTGCAAGATACTCGCCCATTTCAGCAGCATTTTCGTAGATCTTATCTCTTTCCATTATCTCAATGACTTTGGCTGCAGCTGCACATACAAAGGGATTTCCGCCGTATGTGGTTCCGTGGTCTCCTGCAACAAGTGAAGCGCTTCCCACCTTCTCTGTCATTGAAAATACACCGATGGGAACGCCGCATCCGAGGGCTTTTGCACTGGTAAGGACATCGGGCTTAATTCCATACTTCATAAATGCGAAGGGATATCCGCACCTTCCCATTCCGCACTGGATCTCATCAAGGATCATCAGGATGTCTTTTTCATCGCAGATCTTCCTGATGCCCTTAAGGAACTCTTCGGTAGCGGGTGTAAGGCCGCCTTCTCCCTGAACGGTCTCTAAGATGATGGCACAGGTCTTATCCGTTACAAGTGCCTTAACGCTTTCAAGATCGTTGTAATCCGCAAACTTTATATTTCCTATGCCGGGCTCAAAAGCCTCACGGTAGTGGGGATTTCCGGTAATTGAAAGTGCGCCCATGGTACGTCCGTGGAAGGAATGGTTCATGGCAATGATCTCATGATCTGTTTTTCCGTCCTTCAAAAATGCGTACTTTCTTGCAGTCTTGATGGCGCCTTCTATAGCCTCTGCTCCGGAGTTTGTAAAGAAAACCCTGTCCATTCCGGAAAACTTTTTAAATGCCCTTGCTGCCTCTATGGCAGGGACATTGTAGTAGTAGTTTGAAGTGTGGAGCAGCTTATCTATCTGGTTTTTAAGAGTGTCATTGTACTCTTTGTTGCCGTAACCAAGAGCAAATACCGCGATTCCCGCAACAAAGTCCAGATACTCTTTTCCCTCGATATCGTAAAGGTGAACTCCCTCGCCCTTATCAAGGACTATCTGAAACCTGTTATATGTATGGAGCAGGTCTTTTTCGGCCTGCTCTATGTATTCCTGCATTGTCATGTCAGTCATCCTTATTATCCTCATTCATTATGGCATCATCGTCTGCAACAATGGCTGTACCGAAACCGTTCTTGGTAAAGATCTCAAGAAGCATGGAGTGGGGTACTCTGCCGTCAAGGATATGTACTCTGTTTACGCCGTTTTTGATGGCGCTGGTGCAGTTGCCGAGCTTGGGAAGCATGCCTCCTCCGATCATTCCGGAATCGATCATTGCATCTGCCTCTGAAACGGAAAGTCTGCCGATGAAGGAAGTCTTGTCGTTAATGTCTCTGTAAAGTCCCTCAACATCCGTAAGGAATACCAGCTTGTCAGCACCGAGAGCTGAAGCTATGGCACATGCCGCATCATCCGCATTTATGTTGTATGTGTTGTAATCATCGTCAACACCGATGGGTGAAACGATGGGAAGGAAATCATCATCAAGAAGATCGTAGAGGATCTTGGGATTGACCTGCTTAACGTCTCCTACGAATCCGATATCCTGGCCGCCGGAAAGTTTTTTCCTGACCTTAAGAAGGCCGCCGTCCTTGCCGCTGATGCCGGCAGCGCCGACACCAAGCTCCTGGACCATGCTTACGAGCTTCTTGTTGACTCTTCCGAGAACCATTTCGGCTATCTCCATGGTCTCTTCATCGGTAACTCTTAATCCGTTTACGAACCTGGGCTCTTTTCCAACCTTGGCAACCCATTTGCTGATGTCCTTGCCGCCGCCGTGAACCACGATGGGCTTGAAGCCTACCAATTTAAGGAGCGTAACGTCCTTGATAACATTTTTCTGGAGTTCGGGAGAAGCCATTGCGCTTCCGCCGTATTTAACAACTATGATCTTTCGGTTGAATCTCTGAATATACGCCAGGGCTTCGATGAGCACCTCGGCTTTTTTCATTGCAAGATCCATATCCTTATTCTCAGACATTTCAGACTCCTTTTCTACTTTGCGTCTTTTTATTTTTTCCCGTTAGGGTCAGATAAGTCCTGTTTTCTCGTCAATTCCCAGCATGATGTTCATGTTCTGGACTGCAGCACCGGATGCGCCTTTTCCCAGGTTATCAAAGAGGGCCGTTACGGCGATCTGGTCTTCGTAACCGCAGACATGGATCTCAAGGTCGTTCCTGCCTGCGTAGGTGTTCGCATAAATCGATGCGGGCTTTTCTTCTTCGAAATCCGCAACTTTTACGAAATACTCGCCTGCGTAATATTCCTTGAGACGGTCATGTACTTC
>ONTX01000194.1 GCA_900320825.1 uncultured Lachnospiraceae bacterium
ATCCTGTAAAAACTTTCGGGATCATGATCCGCATCCATGATACCGATCTTAAAAGCAAACTTATTTTCCCTGTTAAAAGTATCAATAAGCCTTATCTGCTCATCTTTTCTCTTTTTATATTCACCTTCATCACCGATATTGGGATTATAGTAAAAGACCACTACCCTGCATCTGTCTGCAAGTTTTTCGATACATGCACTGGAACAGGGGGCACAGCACGAATGAAGCAGTACATTAATACTGCTTCCCTCACAGCCCTCTATGATCTTTTCCATCATTTTGTCGTAGTTTTCGTTTCCCATGGATACGGTATACAAAAAAATACAGGGCCGACTCTGAAGCCGGCCCGTTTCTCAAAATCTTATTTGAAGTACTTAACTCCGGACTCGAAGATCTTCATATCCTGTTCGCCGTAGATATTGACCGCAACTCCTTCTCCGATACGTTCCGAATGGCACATCTTTCCGAAGACTCTTCCGTCAGGTGATGTGATACCTTCGATACATCTGAAGGATCCGTTTATATTGTAGTACTCGTCCATGGAAGTGTTGCCTTCGGGATCGCAGTACGCAGTTGCAACCTGACCGTTTGCAAAGAGCTTATCAAGCACGTCATCGGGAGCGATGAATCTTCCCTCTCCGTGTGACGCAGGGTTAGCATATACACCTTCAAGTGCAGCCTCCTGCAGCCAGGGGCTCTTGTTTGAAACGACTTTTATATATGCCATCTTGGAAATATGTCTGCCGATGGTATTGAATGTAAGGGTGGGTGAATTTTCATCCTGACCGGTTATCTTGCCGCTGTAAACAAGTCCCAGCTTAATGATAGCCTGGAATCCGTTACAGATACCGAGGACAAGTCCGTCTCTCTTATCAAGCATTTCCTCAACAGCTTCTTTTATGGATGCGTTTCTGAAAGCGGTGGCAAAGAATTTTGCCGATCCGTCGGGCTCATCACCTGCAGAGAATCCTCCGGGGAACATGATCATCTGGGCTCCGGAAATTGCTTTCTTAAACTCTTCAACCGATTCCCTGATATCTTCTGCAGTCTGATTTCTGAATACCCTGACATCCGCTACGGCTCCGGCCTTTTCAAATGCCTTTGCGGAATCGTACTCACAGTTGGTTCCGGGGAATACGGGAATAAATACTGTGGGCTTTGCAACCTTATTCTTACATACGTAGATATCAGAGGTCTTGTAAACGGGAACCTCGACCTTATCCTTGTCATCGGTGGATACAGAGTGGAATACACTCTCCAAAGTTCCGGTCCATGCCTTAACGATCTCATCATAGCTTACTTTTGTGCCGGCATATTCGAAACCGGATTCGGTAACTTCTCCGATAACAGTACCTAAGGATCCGTCAATTTCCGATACCTTATCTATTGACACTTCGGCAATAATGCTTCCGAGGCAGTTTCCGAAGACTTTGCTTACCGCTACATCATCGGATATCTTTGCTCCCAGACCGCAGCCCATTCCCATCTTACAAACAGAAGCGGCGATACCCTTTGAATCGGTGGCATATGCGCTTACAATTGCTTTCTTTTCGATGAGAGTGTGTATATGGTCATAGAGCTTAAGGACTTTCTCATATACGGGCTTGTCATCCTTATCCTTTTCTATCTCGAAGAATACAAGCTTATTTCCGGCTTTCTTAAGTTCGGGAGTGACCACATTCTTAAGAGTTGAGATATCTACAGCAAAGGATACCAGAGTGGGAGGAACATCGATATCACCGAAAGTTCCGCTCATGGAATCCTTACCTCCTATGGAAGGAAGTCCGTATCCGATCTGAGCGTCGAAGGATCCCAGAAGGGCTGCAAAAGGCTGGCTCCATCTTGAAGGTCTTGAATCCATTCTCCTGAAATATTCCTGGAATGTGAGTCTTACCTTGCTGACATCACCTCCGGATGCCGCAATCTTGGCAAGGGACTCTGTGACCGCATATATTGCTCCGTGGTAAGGTGACCAGCTGGAAAGGAAAGGATCAAATCCGTAAGACATCATAGTGACGGTATCTGTCTTTCCCTCCAAAAGAGGAAGCTTGGCGATCATGGTCTGGGTTTCAGTAAGCTGATGCTTTCCGCCGTAAGGCATAACTACGCTTGCTGCACCTATTGATGAGTCAAACATCTCAACAAGGCCCTTCTGAGAACACTCATTAAGATCTGACATTGTGTCAATAAGAGCCGCCTTATAATCTTTCCTGTCGACATCAGCGCTGACCTTATCGATAGCATATTTATCGAAGTAGGATCCTTCCGAAGGAGAATCAACTTCTACTTCGGTCTCCTGATGAGCTCCGTTGGTATCAAGGAATGCCCTTGCGATATTTACCACATCCCTGCCTCTCCATTTAAGGACAAGTCTGGGCTCTTCGGTTACAGTGGCAACAACGGTAGCCTCAAGGTTCTCCTCAGCGGCATATTTTAAGAACTCGTCAACCTTATCCGGAGAAACGACAACCGCCATTCTCTCCTGGGATTCGGATATGGCAAGCTCGGTTCCGTCAAGACCTTCATATTTCTTGGGCACCTTGTCCATATCGACTACGAGACCGTCTGCAAGCTCACCTATTGCAACGCTTACACCGCCGGCACCGAAGTCATTACACTTCTTGATAAGGCTTGTGACCTCGGGACGTCTGAAAAGTCTCTGGATCTTTCTTTCTGTGGGAGCATTACCCTTCTGAACCTCTGCTCCGCAGGTATCGATGGAAGATGCGGTATGAGCCTTGGATGATCCGGTAGCTCCTCCGATTCCGTCACGGCCGGTTCGTCCGCCGAGAAGGATTATGATATCTCCGGGAAGAGAATTTTCCCTGATGACATGCTTTCTGGGAGCAGCACCCATAACGGCACCGATCTCCATTCTCTTTGCAACATAGTCGGGATGATAGATCTCTTTTACATATCCGGTAGCAAGACCGATC
>ONTX01000153.1 GCA_900320825.1 uncultured Lachnospiraceae bacterium
ATAAGGCTTAAATGCTTATGAAGAATGGCCTTGGGAAATCCTGTTGTTCCCGATGAAAAATAGATAGCAGCATCTTCGTCATCTTTAAGTTCTATACCCGGAGCAGCGCTGGAGCAGTCCGCAACCATCTCTCTGTAACTCTCCGCAAAGGTAGGACAGGTCTCACCCACAAAAATAAGGAGCCTGTTCTTCTCAAGATCATCAACTATGGATTCGATACGTCCGATGAACTCCGGTCCGAAGAAAAGCACATCAACTTCGGCAAGATCAGCACAATACTTTATCTCATCTGCGGAATATCTGAAGTTGAAAGGAACTGCGATGGCTCCGCTCTTGAGAATTCCCATGTAGATGGGAAGCCACTCAAGGCAGTTCATCATAAGTATCGCTACCTTATCTTCCCTCTTTACGCCCCTGCCGATAAGCATGTTCGCCACGCGGTTTGCCTTCTCGTTGAAAACGCTCCATGTGATCTCTCTTCTGTAGGGCTGGTCTTCAGTCTGCTGGATAAGGGAATACTCTTTCCAGCTGACCCTTCTTGTCTCTTTCTGTTCGGGGTTAAGCTCTATAAGTGCAACCTCGTCACCGTATTCTTTTGCATTTCTTTCAAGATAATCCGTTAATGGCATTTCAACCTCCAAAATTGCTGCACCAGCAGCATCTATTCAAGTTGCGAAAGCTTTAGCTTTCGCCCGGCCTCCATATTGCCGCGCCATTCTTACCCGGGAACATAGTTCAGCGGGTTGACCGGCGTTCCGTTTATCAATATCTCAAAGTGCAGGTGCGGTCCTGTACTTCGTCCGGTGGATCCGCTTCGGCCTATTACTTCTCCCTGGTTAACGTACTGGCCGACTGATACATTCACCTTTGAAAGGTGGGCATATCTTGTCTGCGTTCCGCCGGGATGAGTTATGAGAACTGTATATCCGTAACTACCGCCCCATCCTGCCTGGGATACGGTACCACCGCTTGATGCCATGACAGAGGTTCCTGTTGCAACAGCCCAGTCTATTCCTCTGTGATATGTGGTGGCGCCCGCCGTGGGAGCTCTTCTGTATCCAAAGCCGGAACTGATCCTTCCGCCGTAGATAGGCTTGATATATGTAGGCGGGATCTTGGTTCCGCGTTCCATTATCTTGGGAACCGCTTCTATATCGACTTCCTCGATCAGGACTTCTCTTTCAGACTCAGTATCATTTACAAAGTGCTGGTCGATTATAGCTCTGTGATGTCCTGCAGAAGGCTGCTGTATTACATTTGTTTCAGTGGTATACCAGTCATCCCTGGGAATGATCACGGTATCAGCTTCATAATCTTCGTCAACATAGTTTCTCTCGATATGCTCGACAGAAAGTTCGGGCTCGGGAACCGTTATGACAAGTGTGTCATTAACATGAAGGGTCGAGTTTGCATTTTCCAGCTTATCAGAATTGAGAGCTACTATATCCTCAATGGGAACATTAAGTTTAAGGGATATTCCGCTGAGAGTATCACCTGATACGATCTTATATTCATATGCACTTTCGTGCTCTTTGATGATGTTATCAACTGCTTCGGAAAGACTGACTATCTGCGATGAAGGAACGTATCCTTCGGCAATCTCTATGGATTCCACAAAACCAATGGATATAAGTCCGGTCTCGAAATCCTGGAACGAAACGGTCTGGGAGGTTTCCGTCCTGATCTTTGACTGGTTATAGATGTACTCTCCGGCACCGCCTTTTGGAAGCAGTCCTGCAGCACCGTCCTCAGAAGAATTAAATGTATCCACAACCTCGGCAGTGAGGGCATTGAAGTCTCTTCCGGGAGAATGTATAAGCCTTACCCTGAATCTTCCGCCGGGGTTATATCTGTCAATGGCTTCGTTCAAAAGAGAAAGGACGTCACTCTCGGTCGCAAGAGTGACCATGTTGTCTCCCATCTTGACAGTATATGATGGGGACAAAGCATCCTTAAGGGATGCGGAAATAAGACTCTCTGCTGTAGCTACCGCTTCGCTTTTAGGGGTCAGATCCCCCGTCAGAACGTTTTCGGATTCGACCCTCAGATCATAATCCATAAACGCAATTCCGTCATAAGATGTGGCAACATTTCTGCGCGCGGCATTCAGAACATCCTGAACATCCTCGTAGGAAGCAAAATCCCCTACCTTGGAGTCATCAATGTACACATGGAAATAGTCATCGGTTCCCTCTGAAAAGGAGTACATGCCATGCACAAAAAGCAGGCACAAATAAATTGTGACTGCTGTTGTGACAAGAAACAAAAATTCTCTTTTTTTGGAGATAAAAGAAGTCTTCACGATAAAACCAAAT
>ONTX01000150.1 GCA_900320825.1 uncultured Lachnospiraceae bacterium
AGATGCTTGGAAAGATTCTCTATATCAGTATCCCCACGGGACTTGAAAATTCTATTTTCCAGATAGGTAAGCTTATTGTTTCCACCATGACAGCAGGCCTTGGTACTGTTGTTATTACTGCAAACGCCATAACAAACTCTATTGCCGGTTTTCAAAACATTCCCAGTAATGCCATCGGAACGGGACTTATCACGGTTACGGGTCAGACCATCGGAGCAGGAGATGAGAAGACTGCTTATAAGCTGATAGGGAAATTTTTGAAGACTTCATATCTGTACACTGCATTCCTTGGTGTGCTCATTTTTGCTTTTCCGAGGCAGATATGTTTTTTGTATAACCTTAGCGATGAAACCACTGAACTGGTTGTGCTGGTTCTGAGATTTAACTGTATCATGACAATGCTGGCACATACTTCATCATTCACCCTGCCTAATGCATTAAGGGCTGCGGGAGATGTGAGATATACCATGACTGTTGCCATAGCTTCAATGTGGATCTTCAGGATTGGGTTTGCTTATATTCTCGGATTAAAGCTGGGATACGGTCTGCTTGGACTGTGGGCCGCAATGACTATTGACTGGCTTGTAAGATCAGCATTTTATGTTTACAGACTTGTAAGTGGAAAGTGGCTCAACCATAAAGATGCCATTGTAGGGGATTGATAGTTCGTCCGCGGACTTTTTACTGTGTTTTTTTTCTGTTGATCATCCATTTGATGACGGCTGCGGAAATGATTATCACATATCCTATGATGCTGAGGGCATCGGGATATTCGTTCAGGAATAATATTCCCAGTATCGCCGCAAAGATCACCTGTGTGTAATCAAATACCGAAATATCCTTGGCGGGAGCTTTCTGGTAGGCGGCCGTTATATTGAACTGTGCGATGGCGGCGCATACGCCGGCTCCGATGAGACACGCCCATTGCCATATTTCCATGGGATGCCAGTCGAAGATAAGAAAAGGTCCGGAAACCAGAGATGAAAACAACGAAAAATAGAAGACTATGGTTTTCCCGGGCTGGCCTGTTTGTCCCATTTTATGAACAAAAGCATATGCCGCACCTGCTCCGAATCCACCGTAGAGAGCAACAAGTGCAGGAATGGACATTAGTCCGAATGAAGGTTTGACTATGAAGAGGGCTCCGAAAAACGCAAGGAATACGCATCCCCAGTCTGTTTTTGTGGGAATTTCCTTCATGATAAAATAACTGACTATTATTGCAAAAAATGGAGACAGCTTATTGAGCATGTTGGCATCGGCAATACCCAGTCTGTCTATAGCCCAAAAGTTAGCTATCATTCCGCTGGTCCCGAAAAGACAGCGCATGAGGATGGATACACCGTTTCCTTTTCTGATGTAAAAACCTGTTTTGGTCTTTAAGAGTGATGCAGTTGCAATGATCAGTGCAAAGAAATTCCTAAAGAAGGTTTTCTGCATGGTTGGAAGGTTGCCGGATATCCTTATAAAAAAGGTCATAAAGGAAAAGAAAAATGCCGCTGCTAAAAGGTGCAGTATTGCTTCACTGTATTTGAATGTTTTTCCGTTTTCCGTATTCATCGCATTCATTTTAGCAGAATAATAATTCTTGTACAGAGTTTTTGGTACTGACCCGAGTCTGATTGATTTAGGTATATGAGCATATTATAATCATTATATGCTTTCCGTATTACTTATCTGGATAGACATTTTTATAACGATAATACCTGCCGGGGCGTTTTTTCTTTGTATTTCTGCCGGAAAAAAAGACAGATCTTTTATAGTCTTTGAGGATGTTCTTGTTTTCGGCATGATGGCAGTCACTGTATATTCCCAGTATTTCAGTATCTTTTATAAAGTTGGGCTGGTCTCTCATGCCGCTTTATATGTAATTGATATTATCCTTGCTTTTGTACTCTGTAAAAACGGAAGTTATAAGGATGTTTTTAAATATCATAAGGCTTCAAAAAAATCCCGTTTTGTATTGAATCTGCTGTTTCTTGTTTTTCTTATATTACTTATGTCCTATGGTTCTTCCAGGGGTTATATGCATTTCGATTCCGATCTTTATCACGCCCAGTCCATCAGGTGGATAGAAGAGTACGGGCTTGTAAAAGGTCTCGGTAATATCCACGGCAGGCTTGCTTATAACAGTTCTTCTTTTGCTCTTAGTGCTCTATACAGCTTTGCTTTTCTCGGAGGGCGTTCTTATCATGCCTGTGCAGGATTTCTCGCTCTTGTTCTTGTGATCAATTGTTTCAGGATCCTGCATGTAATTAAAGACAAAAAGGTCAGAGTTTCCGATTTTGCAAGGATCGGAACTCTTTATTATGTCCTCAACATATATGATGAGATGGTTTCTCCTGCATCCGATTATTTTGCAATGATGATTTTCCTTTATATTGTTGTAAGGCTCCTGGATGTTTCTGAAACGGAATCGGATGAATGTATGGTGGCTGCGGCTTCCGTTTTTACGGTTCTTTCCGTTTTTCTTGTGACCATCAAGTTCTCTGCATTCGGACCGGTTTTGATTTGCGTTTATCCCATTGCTTCATTTTTGAAAAATAAGAAGTATAAGAGGATAGTGCTTTATACTTTTTTGTCTGTTATTGTTTCCCTGCCGTTTTTTATCAGAAATTATCTGATATCCGGATGGCTTCTGTATCCATCAACATTTCCCGATCTTTTTAACCCTGTATGGAAGATACCGGAGGTTTTTGCCAGGTCCGACAAGGCGTATATCGTTGCATATGGCAGGGGATTTACAAATATGGATGCTTCCGCTTATCCCTTTTCTCACTGGTTTCCTCACTGGCTTTCGGGGCTGGGGATGACCGAAAAGGTATTTATCTTTGGCTGCTTTGCTTCGGTTCCTGTTTTTGTGATCATGCTATTTGCCGTAAAAGGTAAGGCACTTTTAAAGATCACACATGGATGCGTTGTGCTTTCTTTCGCCCTTTGGCTTTTTTCTTCACCTCTTACAAGGTATGGTCAGGGGATTTACTTATGTCTGCCTTTTATTATATTCGGTAGCGTTCTAACATCGCTTGTATACTCTGAAAGGTTTTCGGTGAAAGCAGAGAAATGTGCCGGTATCTGTTTTTTGTCTTTTTTTGCGCTTTTCCTGCTTTATAAAGGCATCGGACTTTGCACGTATTTTTCACAGACGTATTATAAGGATTCGTATGTTTACCAGCTTGATTACGGTTCATATGATATGTATAAATATTCGGTTGACGGGCTTGTTTTTTATACACCGGAAGGGATGGGGCAGAGCGGGTATGATCCATTTCCCTCGACACCTCAGGAAGATCATACATTTTATGCACTTGGAGATGATTATTCTGACGGTTTTGCTTCGAAGCTTTCGGAACGCTGATTCATTTTATTTTTGTTGATTTTAAGCCGTTTTTGTTATAAAATAACAATGTCTTTTTTTGATATTATTCAATTTTAATAAATGGAGGGAATAAAATGAAAAAGATGATTTTAAAAGGAATTGCAGGTCTTATCGCTGCATTTGCGGTAGCTGTAGCATTTAAGCCTGTCAATACCCTTGCGGCAGGACAGCCTGCAGTAAGCCTTGTTTGTGATTATATTACTACAAGTAAGGGCGAGACTTTCTGTATCATCGGAAACAAAGGTACTCTCGGATATGGTGTTAATGCCTATACCTGGCAGATCACCGAGACTGCTATCGATCTTAACGACGGTGCTACAACTCTTAACTACAGCGAGACCAGAAGAGTTCTCAGCGATCCTCTTTATATCGACACAACCAGATTTAAGAGAAATGTTGCTAATACCGTAACAATTACCTGTAAGTGTCTTGAGCTCGGATATACCTATACAACAACTATTACTCTCAACAACGATAAGCTTGTTGACGGTGGTTTCCACATCATCACTTCCGGATGTGCTTGCCTTTACAACGGAAAGGCTAACAATACCATCGACGGTTATCCCCTTCCCCTCGGACCTCTTGCAAGAACTTCCGTAGATGCAATGCTTCCTGCAGGATATGTTAATGCTCTTGAGGCATCACTTGTATTCAACTACACCCCCGACTATGTAAACAAGAGCGGAATCGTTTGCTACAACATTCCCGAGGGATATCGTAATCCCAACAGAACTTACAAGCTTGTTACTCTTGGTGAGGGCGGAGTTATCTCTGTATGCGATGACCTTGACCTGAATCCTGCAACCATTTCTGCAAATGTTAACTTTAACGGATATGCTGTAGTTCTCGCTTACTGTGAGAATTCAGTTAACACTGCTACAACTGTTTCACTTCCTGTTTCCACAACAGTTGACAGCACTCCTCTTTATACCGCTCCTCAGCTTTACACCGTTCTTACTCATTATGAGTTTGCTAAGAATAAGCAGGGTCCTGCATGCCAGAATATCTTCAAGGTATTCACTCCTGCAGGATATACCGAGGTAGAGCAGTATTCACTCAAGACCAACGGAACAGCTAACCTTTATGTTAAGAATGGCCTTGCTACCGTAAAGGTTCCCGGAACTCATTCAAGCTACAAGCTCATCACCGTTGACAACAAGGGTAATGTTCAGGTTCTTGATGATCTCGATGCACAGAGCGGAACAGCTACATTCCTTGTAAATTTCGCAGGTTATGCATGCTGCCTTGTTGCTAAATAATAGTTTCCGAAACAGTTTTATGACAGATTGATTTCATGCCGTATCCTTCATTGGATACGGCATGATTTTTTCTTAATTTTTATTTAATTATTTGATAAAATGTGATATATTATTAAAAGTAAGTTCCTAAGAAAATTTCAGAAAGGTAATTGTCTATATGGATACTAAGATTTTACTTGATAGTGGTACCAATGAACTTGAGGTTCTTGAGTTTACACTCGGTGAATTCTCTTATGGAATCAATGTTGCTAAGATCAAAGAGATCATTTCTTATCAGGATGTTACTCCTGTTCCCAATTCTCATCCTAGCATCGAAGGCGTATTTATGCCTCGTGAGACAATGATCACAGCCATCGATCTTAAGAATTGTCTCGGAAGAGGGCAGTCTGAGCCCGGTGGATTATTTATAATCACTAATTTCAATAACCTTAACATCGCTTTTCATGTAGAATCCGTACTTGGTATTCACAGGGTTTCCTGGAGAAATATCATTAAGCCTGATTCGACCATTTCAACTGCTGAGCAGTCTGTTTCAACAGGCTTTATCAAGAAGGAAGGTAAGGTTGTTATCATTCTTGACTTCGAGAAGATCATTTCAGATATTAATCCTGAGACCGGTCTTAAGATAAGTGAGATCGAAGCTCTCGGAGAGAGGAACAGAAGGGATGTGCCTATCCTCATTGCAGAGGATTCCGTTCTTCTTAACAAGCTTATTGTTGATTCACTTACTGCTGCAGGATATGACAGGATCATTCATACCGAGAATGGCCAGAAGGCTTACGATGTTATTGCTGAGTGCAAGGCTGACGGAACCCTTGATGAGCACGTTAAGCTTGTTATTACCGATATTGAGATGCCTGAAATGGACGGACACAGGCTTACAAAGCTTATCAAAGAAGATGACAGGACCAAGAATATCCCGGTTGTTATATTCTCATCCCTCGTTAATGACGAGATGAAGAGGAAGGGTGAGTCTCTCGGAGCAGATGCTCAGCTTTCAAAACCTGAGATCGGTAACCTTGTAAGGATCATCGACGAACTTGTTGATAAATACAATTTATGATCTTAAAAATTATGGGCTCTGCCTTAGCGGCAGAGCCTTTTTTTATGCTCTGATTTGGGGCGGAATTCGTTTACTACTAAGGGTATTTATGATAAAATAACTATGTTTGTGCATACAGTAATTAAGCAGAAAAAATTTTTGATGGAGCGAAATAATGTCGTCGTCAGAAGATTATCTTGATAGTTTGTTAAAATCCATGGGTGTTCCCGCTGATCTTGCTTCTCCTACCAAAAAAGAGGAGCCTGTTTCCGAGCCTAAACCCGTGGCTGAACCGGAACCTGTAGCTGAGCCTGAACCTGTGGTTGAACCAGAACCTGTAGCTGAGCCTGAACCTTTGGCAGAGCCTGAACCCACACCTTCGGCTTCTGATATTGAGATAGAAACTATTATTGAGCCTGCTTCCGAACATGTTGTTGAAGAGCCGGCTGTAATTGAAGATAATCAGGTAGTTGAAGAGTCTCCTGTAGTTGAAGAGTCTCCGGTAGTTGAAGAGACTCCGGTAGTTGAAGAGTCTCCTGTAGTTGAAGAAGCTCCTGTAGTTGAAGAGACTCCTGTAGTTGAAGAAGCTTCTGTAGTTGAAGAGTCTCCGGTAGTTGAAGAGGCTCCGATAGTTGAAGAAGCTCCTGTAGTTGAAGAGTCTCCGGTAGTTGAAGAAGCTCCTGTAGTTGATGAGACTCCGGTTGTTGAAGAGGTTCCTGCAGTTGATGAGACTCCTGCAGTTGATGAGACTCCGGTTGTTGAAGAGGTTCCGATAGTTGAAGAAGCACCTGCTGAAGAAGAGGCTCCGGAACTTGGGATGGATGAGAATAATTCCACCCAGATGTCCCTTGATGATCTCTTTGCAGGCGTTTCCGATATGTCTGTTGCTGAAACACCTTCTGAGATTTCTGAAGATGCTGTTGTCGATGTCTTATCTGATGAGCCTGTTACCGATCATTCTGACGAAATCCCCAATCTTATAGATATCATGAATGAAGATCCGGCCGCACTGGATGTTCATATTGATTCTGCACCTTCTCTTGAGATTCCCCAGGAAGAAGTATCTGTCGATGATGATCTTTCCGACCTCATGAATGATCTCATGAGTAAGATAAACGAAGAGGAGAACGGATTAGAAATCCCTGAGGAAACTGTAGAAATCCCCGAGGAGTCTGTAGAAATCCCCGAGGAGTCTGTAGAAATCCCTGAGGAGACAGTAGAAATCCCTGAGGAGTCTGTAGAAATCCCTGAAGGATCTGCGGAAATTCCGGTTGAATCTGCTGAGTCCGCTGAATCATCCGATGTTCAGGATGAGCTTGATGCGCTTCTTTCCGAACTTAGTGCCGATCTTACAACATCAGGTCCCTCTGATGAAGAACCTGCTGAATCCTCCACCGGACCCAGTGAAGCGGATATTCTCTCTGATTCCGATTCCGATATGGAATCTGTTTGGGAGAAACTTTCAAATGATCCAAATTATTTTGATGAGCCTGAGGCTGAATCTGAGACTGAGCCTGTATCTGAACCTGAGGCTGTATCTGAAGTCGAGTCTGCTGCTAATGACAGTGATGTTCCTCTTAAGGATGATTCCGATGCGGAGATAGATCTTGATGCGCTTCTTAATGAGATGAACGAAATGGGAATCTCTGATGACATTTCGGAATCTGAGAACTCTGATACTGCCGAGCCGGCATCAACCGAGCCGGAACCTGATGATACTGCATCTTCTGAATCTGAAAGTTCTGATTCCATTGAAGATTTTGATCTGGATGCTGAGCTTGCCGAACTCATGAAGGAAGAGAATGAATCCATAGACCTTCCCGGTGAAGAAGATATTGAGGCCATGCTTAACAAAGCAAGGACCGAAGGTCTGGCCGATGACGGTGACAGATCCGACATGAGCCTTGATGATCTCCTTGAAGCAGACAGCGGATCTGCTTCTGAAGTTGCTGATCTTTTGGATAAAAATGAAAATAACGAAGCCGTAGATCCCGGTATTGAAGCCCTTTTGAACGGTACTGATGATGAGTCGCTTAATATGGGACCGGATGCAGATGATGGCGATGAGGCAGAGGATTCTGCTGATAGCAAAAAGAAGATGACTCTTGCCGAGAAACTTGCAGCTAAAAAGCAGGCAAGGGCCGAGAAAGCAAGACTTAAGAAAGAAGCGAAAGAAGCCAAAAAGGCTGCTAAAGCTGCAGGGAAGAATATTAAGGCTGAAAATGAATCGGTTCTTGATAATGCCGATAATGCTGATATGACTGATGTTGATGCGCTTCTTGCATCAGCTGCGGAAGCCGCAACCCAGTCAAGAGAATCCTCTCTTTCAACAGATGCGGTTCCCGTTCCGAGAGACGATGAAGATTCCGAACCGGTTATCTCTGATGAACCGGAGGAGATGAGCGCAGCTGATGAAGCGGATTCTCTTCTTGCAGAGATCATGGGTGAGTTTTCCGAAGACGAAGGTATGTCGGATTCTCCTTCAGTTCAGGATGAACCTGCACCTTCTGCAGATGGTGCTCCAAAAGAACCTGTGAGTATGTCTGCTGATGATCTTGATGCTCTCCTTGAACAGGAAAAAGGCGGCAAACCTAAGAAAAAAGGTCTTTTTGCAAAGCTTCTTGATATGCTTACCGAATCAGATGAGGATGAGACGGATGAAGCATCCGAGATAAAACTTTCCGACGAAAATGCCCAGATATTGGAAGAACTTGATGCCGAAGGCGAAGGTGACGGTAAGAAGAAAAAGAAGAAGAAAGATAAAAAAGGAAAGAAAGCCAAAAAAGCTTCCTCTGAAGGTGAAGGTGGCGAAGAGGGAGAAGAAGGCGAAGCCGGAGGCGGCAAGAAGAAAAAGAAGGAGAAGAAGCCTAAAAAGGAAAAAGCTCCTAAGGAACCTTCCGATGAAAAGCCTCAAAAGAAACTTAATAAAAAGAAAGTCATTGCTGTATTTGCTCTCTGTATAACCATACTCGTTGCCGTTTTAATCGTTTCCAACCTTATGGGTTCTTATTCCGTGAAGAAGGAAGCAAGGCAGGCATACTCTGAAGGTGATTATCAGACTGCATATCAGGATCTTTTCGGTCAGGATCTGAATGAATCCGATGAGATCATATTCAAAAAATCCGAATGCATACTCAGGATCAGATTGTGGCAGAAGGAATATGAGCTTCTCAGTCAGGAATCCGATATAAAAGCTCTTGATTCCCTTATTCAGTCCGTAAGCCAGTATCCCGGTCTCTATCAGTCTGCAGTTAAGTGGCAGTGCCTTGATGACGTGGAACCTGTTTATAATGAGCTTTTAAGTGAACTTGAGACTAAGTATGGTCTTTCCGCTGAAGAAGCAGCAGAGATAGCCATGATCAAAAAGGATGTTGATTATACCAGAGCTATCTATGATGTTGTAAATGGCAAAAACGGAAGTCCCCAGATCTCTCCTGAAGCAGAGATTCCTGAACCTGAGCCTGAGCCCATTCAGGATGTTATACCGGGTGAGGCGGATCCCGGTGACGGAATAATATTTGTAAATCCTTAAGGTTTATATGGTAGCTATCATTGATTACGACGCAGGTAATGTTAAAAGCGTTGAAAAGGCAATTGAAAAGCTCGGAGCTGGTCATGTACTTACATCCGACCCGGAAGTTATTAAAAATGCTGATGCCTGCATTCTTCCCGGCGTCGGCAATTTTGGCGACTGCATGGATAAGCTAAGATCCAGAAATCTTGATACTGCCATTAAGGATTTTGTCGTATCAGGTAAGCCTTTTCTTGGAATCTGTGTAGGTCTTCAGCTTCTTTTTGATGAAAGTGAAGAATCCCCGGAATGCCCCGGTCTTGGAATTCTCAAGGGAAAGATTATCAAATTTCCCGCATCCGATAATCTTAAAGTTCCCCAGATAGGCTGGAATAATGTGAATTCGTGCAAAGGAAAGCTCTTTGAAGGGATTTCCGATGATACATATTTTTACTTTGTACATTCCTACTATCTGAAAGCAGCGGATCCTTCCATCGTTTCATCCAAATGTGATTATGGTGTAAGTTTTGATTCTTCCGTTGAATCCGGAAATGTTTTTGCGACTCAGTTCCATCCGGAAAAAAGTTCCGATCACGGTCTTAAAATTCTTTTCAATTTTTTAAAGCTTTCAGGGGAGGTGCGTGATGCTGACTAAAAGGATCATTCCCTGCCTTGATGTAAAAGATGCAAGAGTTGTTAAGGGCGTTAATTTTGTAAATCTCAAAGATGCAGGGGACCCTGCGGAGATTGCTGCTGCTTATGACGCTCAGGGGGCTGATGAAGTTGTTTTTCTTGACATAACCGCATCGGCTGATTCAAGGGATACACAGCTTTCCTGGGTAAGAAACGTTGCTTCAACGCTTTTTATACCATTTACCGTTGGCGGCGGTATCAAGACCTGTGATGATTTTAAGGCGATCCTTCGTGAAGGTGCAGACAAGATAAGTGTTAATTCAGCTGCTTTAATGAATCCCGATCTTATAAGTGATGCGGCAATGAAGTTCGGCTCACAGTGTGTAGTTGTTGCCATCGATGCGAAAAAAAGAGATGACGGCAGCGGCTGGACTGTATTTAAAAACGGCGGAAGAGTGGATATGAATATGGATGCCGTTGAGTGGGCTATGAAAGCCGAAAAACTCGGAGCGGGTGAGATCCTCCTTACATCCATGGATTGTGACGGCACAAAGTCAGGGTATGATATCGAACTTACAAAGATAATATCCGAAAGTGTTGATATTCCCGTTATAGCATCAGGTGGTGCAGGTAATTGTCAGCATTTTTATGATGCAATAGAGGCTGGTGCCAGTGCGGTTCTTGCTGCATCCCTTTTCCACTACAAAGAACTTACCATCAGGGAAGTAAAAGAATATCTCAGGGATCGCTCCGTGAGCGTAAGATTATAATATGGGCGCTATAGATAATGACTGGCTTCCTGCTTTAAATGCGGAATTCGGCAAAGAATATTATAAAAAACTGTATTCATTTATAGTCCGTGAATATTCGGAAAAAACTGTTTATCCTGCTAAGGATGATATATTTAATGCTTTTCATCTCACTCCCTTATCTAAGGTTAAGGTCGTTATCCTGGGTCAGGATCCCTATCATGAACCCGGTCAGGCTCACGGACTTTCTTTTTCGGTAAAAAAGGGTATTCAAAAACCCCCTTCCCTTGAGAATATCTACAAAGAGCTTCAGTCCGATCTGGGCTACAGTATTCCTAAAAGCGGAGATCTTACGTACTGGGCCGAGCAGGGCGTTCTTCTTTTGAATTCACTTCTTACCGTAAGAGCGCATGAAGCTTTTTCTCATAAAGGTATGGGATGGGAAGAATTTACAGACAGTGCGATAAAAGCTGTTGCAATGCAGGACAGGCCAATAGTTTTTATTCTCTGGGGCAGTGCCGCAAGGAGCAAAAAAGCATTTATCACAAATCCTCAGCATCTTGTGATAGAGTCGGCACATCCGAGCCCCCTTTCTGCATACCGCGGATTTTTCGGAAGCAGACCTTTTTCCAAATGTAACGATTATCTGGTTTCTAAAAACATTACGCCCATCGACTGGCAGATAAAGGATTGATCAAGGATCACAAAGGAGTTTTTATGGAAAAGAAAGCATTTATCACAAAAGAAAAAGCAATGGAGATTGCAGAAAAGATCCCTACACCTTTCTACGTCTATGACGAAAAGGGCATC
>ONTX01000185.1 GCA_900320825.1 uncultured Lachnospiraceae bacterium
GGATTTAGCCGTTTATTTTGAAATAGACAGCTTCCTTCCAATCCGTCCTGAGTATGAATTCTTGCGTAGTTCAAGTTATAGAAAAACTGACCTTATGGGTGAAGGATTCCGGTTAAGAACTATGAAATTTCGAGGGCAGGTTTCACAAGGGCTGCTGTTGCCTCTGGATCAGTTTGAAGAGATTCCCAAAGATGTCGAAATAGGAGATGAAGTAACTGATTATCTTGGGGTGAAAAAATGGGAAATCGAGGAGAAGGCAACCACAGGTGGAACCGTGATCGGAACACTACCGATAGATGTACCTCATACTGATGAAACTCGCATTCAAGCAGAGCCGGATTTGATCAAAGATTTTGAAGGATTAGAGTATTATATCAGTACCAAAATGGATGGTTCATCACATTCTGTTTCTTTAGATGAAGAAGGTTTCCATGTGACCGGTCATAATTATGAATACAGGGATGATGGGAAAAGCGCATTTTACGAATTGACTAAGAGAGATGGCATTGAGGACAAGATCCGTAAGTATACACAAGAAAACAGTATTCAAACTTTGACAATACAGGGAGAGTTTTGTGCTCCGGGGATTCAGAAAAACAGATTAAAGTTGACTCGTCCGGAGTGGTATGTATTTACTATTCGAGAGAATGGGAAAAGGGTTGGATTGCGAAGAATGGAGGAGATATGCAAATTTCTTGGCATAAAAATGGTTCCTATTGAGGAGATAGGTGAGGATCTTCCGTCCAAGTATCCTACAGTCGACTCTCTGCTTGAAAGAGCTGACGGAGATTACCCCAATGGCGGAAAAAAAGAAGGTATCGTGATCCGAACAACGGAACCTGTTTTCTGCGAGAGAATTAGTGCGCCTCTTTCTATGAAAGTTGTGAACAATAAATACTTGTTGAAAAATGAGAGTTAGTCTTGCGGAGGCAAAAAATTTGAGCTATAATTGAAACAGTAATAATTATCGGAGAAAGAAGGAAGGAGTGTGATCATATGCCCAAGAGTAGGACCATGATAGATATGAAAAGGACGGGACAGAATATTCGTAGACTAATGATTATCAAGGGGCTAAATGTGAAAGATTTGCAAGGACATTTGGGGTTGTCCACACCGCAGAGCATATATCACTGGTTTGATGGGCGGAGTCTTCCGACTGTTGATAATCTGTATGCGCTTAGTGATTTGTTCCGTGTGTCGATAGACTCGCTTATTATTGGGAATAGAGAAATGAGTGTTCCGACATACAGTAATACACTTCAGAGGATTCTTCCATTTTGCGTTGAATTAGACACAAAGCGAGTTGGTTAAAGCGCAGAATAAAGCGCAAAATAAAGCGCAAAAGCCAGGCGGTACATTAGTTATAAAGATGTGTTCGAAGTATTGTGTGTAATATTCTTTTGGGACAGAATCAAGAGAGAAACACTGAGATAAAAAAGTATCAAAACCAAAGAAAAAAAGTTTGGATTGAGAACGAAACCAAAGAAATTTGAGTAGAAAACTATGGTTTTGAGGGACTGGTTCGGAATTCAAACCCCGCCCTCGTCGGAGGTTGAGCGGTCTCTGTTATATGTCTTTTTTCGTTTAAAAAGTCGTGAAAATGTGGGATTTTTTTTGTATAACGAGGACACAAGATAAAAGTAATCTCCAAGTCGGTTGGAGGTGTATGATTATGAATGGAGTGGAGAATAAGAGTATTACTCTGTTCTTGCAGGGAGAGCCCCTTCCTGCCGGTTATTTTGATGCGCCAAAACCATATGAGGATTTGCAAAGATTTACAAACTGACAGGGTTTGAGAAGGAATAATAATTGCATCTATCCTTGTATCTATTTAAAACCCAGAGCCTCAGAACCTCCTTTCTACCGTCATTCTGAGAAGCAAGGACACTTCAAATCCCTCCTTCTGACTCTGTTTATATCCCTTCATGTAACACACTTCATACAGTTTTTCCGCGGTTTCCGTATTCAATGTATCGAACCTTTATTTTTTGTTTTTTCATAGGTTAGACGGAGAAGATTTGATTTCGTTACAAAAAAATGAGCCCCGCTTTCGCGAGGCTCCCAAATATCGTGATCAAGCGTAAAACTTATAGTATACTTTTCCGGTGCTTTTTTTCAC
>ONTX01000149.1 GCA_900320825.1 uncultured Lachnospiraceae bacterium
GAAAGCATCCGCAAGGAAAGAAGAGGGTGTTTTTATAGCGGAGGGGACCAAACTTGTAAGGGAAGCTCCGGGGGACCTTATCAGAGAGATTTATATCTCGGAAAGCTGCCTTGAAAAGGAGAAAGAAAGCATTCTCAAGGGATTTGACGATAAGTCAATAGTTGTTTCCGACCGTGTTTTTGAGAAGATTTCCACCATGAAATCCCCTCAGGGCATACTTGCGGTCATAAGCAGCTTGTCCTACAAAAAGGAAGATATCACAAAGGGGGATCCCCTCATTTTGGTCCTTGAAGATATCCAGGATCCGGGAAATGTGGGGACCATCTTCAGGACGGCGGAGGCAGCAGGCGTCACCGGAATAGTCCTTTCCGAAAAATGTGCCGATCCCTTAAGTCCCAAGGTTGTCCGTTCCACCATGGGTGCCATTTTCAGGATGCCTTTTATCATAAGTTCCGATATCCCGTCCCTTGTAAAAGAATTCGAAAATGACGGCATCAACTGCTTTGCCGCAAGACTTGAAAACGGAAAGCCTTTTTATGAGTGCGATTTGACGGGTAAATGTGCTATCATAATAGGTAATGAAGGGAGCGGATTGTCTCCTGAAGTTAATGGAGCCGCTTCCTGCGGGATATACATTCCGATGAATGGCGGGACAGAGAGTCTTAACGCCGCGGTATCTGCTTCGATCCTTTCTTATGAAGCGGGAAGACAGAGGAAGATCATATGACGGACGAATACAAAAAACTGCTTGAGATGGCAAAGGTTTTCCATATGCCGGGGCTTAGGATCTTTAAGCTGATAATCTTACCCGGTATCTTCGGCAGGAAATAAAAAGGGAGCCCGATATGACTATAGAAGTTGAAGAGGTATGCTTTAGCAGTCAGGGAAAAAAGATTCTTAAGGATATCACATGGGAGGTATCCTCTGATGATCTGTGGCTTCTTTCCGGAGAAAGCGGCAGCGGTAAGACTGCACTTTTGTCCATAATAATAGGTACCTTAAAGCCGGATTCCGGCAAGGTCAGGCTTCTGGGTGATTACAAATATTCCAGGGTAAATGCCGGCGTGTGCTTCCAGGATGACAGGCTTTTCAAAAATATGACAGCGGCTGAAAATGTTGCCGTTGTGACCAAGATGTCCACCCCGGCTGTTGCTGCCGAGGATCTTGTTAAGCTCATGGATGAGGATAAGATAAACATTCCTGTTTCCTCTCTTTCACCCGTAGACAAGCGCATCGTATCCATCGTCCGTGCCTGCTTTGTTCCTTCCGATATTCTGATCCTTGACGATCCTTTCAGGGGAATGGATGGTAATCTCCGCAGAAAGTCCTTTTCCTACATAAAGGAAGTTGCGGGTCATAAGGGCATCATCATCGCCCAGCGCACTCCTCCCGAGGGAATACCTCCCCTCAGAACCTTCAAACTCACTGTTTGACTGCATTTCATGTTTCCTGATAAAAACCGCGCAAAAGCTCACCGGCTTTTGCGCTTTTTTCTGTTCTTTAGGCTTTTTTTATAAAGTTGACATAAAAAATGCCTTTTGTTATAGTATTGTGCGCGTAACATTTCTGTAACATTTGGCGTAAATTCGGCATATTAATGAGAAATAAATTATTTTTCAATTTAATATCTTTTCTTTTTGTATTTGCCGCACTTGCTCTGTCGGGTTCCGGCACTCTTGTTGTGCGTGCAAATCCTTTGGCCGGTGCCAGGGGCGGAGCGTCCAGGGTACTTAATTCCGCCAATGCATCTGAAGTGATTGATTCCACCATTTCCGAGCTTGGCATAGTCTTTCCCGATGAGATGGAAGGTGACAGTCTCTTCATGGTGGATATCAGAAACTATGTCAATGTCAGGGAGGAAGCCACCGTCGACTCTGCAAAGATGGGAGTCATGTACAAGGACTGCGGCGGAGTTCTTCTTGAAAAAGGCGAGGAGTGGTCAAAGATCAGATCCGGTGAGCTTGAAGGCTGGGTTGAGAATTCCTACCTTCTTTTCGGGGAAGATGCCAGGGCAATGGCGGCCGATGTGGGAATGACCCTTGCTGTGGTAAAATCTTCATCTCTCAGGCTTCATTCGGATGCTTCATACGGCAGCGACATCCTGGCCATAGTTCCCCAGAACGAGATCATGGAAGTTGTTGACGGAAGTGATGATTCGTGGGTTTATGTGGATTACGGCGATTATGACGGATATGTTGATTCTGATTATGTAGATATTTCTTTTGAGGTTGACGCGGGCGAGACCATTGAACAGATCAGGGCCAGAGAGGCTGCTGAGGCTGAAGCCAAGAGGCATCAGAACTATGGCGCATTCATGACGGATGCTGACAATCTGCTTCTTCTTGCAGCACTTATCCAGTGCGAGGCCGGCGGTGAGCCTTACGAAGGACAGGTTGCCGTAGGTGCCGTTGTCATGAACAGAGTTCGTTCTGCAGCATATCCTTCATCCATACACGGTGTAATCTATGCTTCGGGACAGTTCACACCTGCCATGAGCGGTAAGGTAAACCAGGTATACAATTCCGGCAGGATCAAGCAGAGTTGTATCGATGCTGCACAGGAAGCTCTCAACGGAGTATCCAACATCGGTGACTTCACTCACTTTAGGACAAACAACGGAGCACATACAGGTATCGCCATAGGACACCATATTTTCTATTGATGCGGGTCGCCCCGGGTCAAAATGGCTGACAGGTAAAAACATCGGTCCCAAAAACAGGGCAGATATTATAGCAAAATAAAGGCGGATGGCGTAAGCTGTCCGCTTTTTTGCATCCAGATCGCGGCCTGTCCGGCTTTTATTGCCTTGATTCCTTGCAAGTCATATATTTGTAGAAAAAAATCCTGAAATATGCTAAAATGTTTATGTTTTTCGGAAGGTATTTGGAGAAAGCTTCGCTTTCTCTGACATAAACGAATGCCGCTTCGCGGCGGTATTTAGGAGGAATATATGAGTGAACAGGTAATTTTCTGGCTTGTTGTACTTGCAACCGCTGCTGTTATTGAGATAGCAACAATGGGTCTTACAAGCATATGGTTTGCGGGAGGCGCTCTTGTGGCGGCACTCGTGGCATTTATCGTTCCCTATTTCTGGGTTCAGCTGATAGTATTCATAGTGGCCAGCATTGCTCTTTTGGTCTTCACCAGGCCTGTTGCCATGAGATATTTTAACAAGAATCGCGTCAAGACCAATATTGACGAGCTCATCGGCCAGAGAGCCATCGTTACATCCGAGATCGATAATCTCAAGTACATCGGTGAGGTTACCATCGCAGGCAAGGACTGGATGGCAAGGACTGAAGAGGACGGTTATGTGATTCCCAAGAATGCCGTTGTTGTCATCAAGAGGATCGAAGGAGTTAAGCTCATCGTCGAGCTGGAAGAGTCCTTAAGGGATGCCATCAAGCTTGAAAAATCCGATGCACTTCTTGATCCCAGGATCATCGAAGAGCAGGATGAGGATTGAGATCAAAGTTGAATGTTAGCCTGCGAAAGCAGAGCTTTCAATAGAAATGTTTTAAAAACATATACAAAATAAAAAGGAGATTTTAAAATGCCGGGAATTATTTTTGTAATCATTGTACTTCTTATGGTCTTCGTAAGCTGTATCAAGGTTGTACCTCAGGCAAATGCTTTTATCATTGAGAGACTTGGTGCATACCAGTCAACCTGGGGCGTAGGTCTTCACATCAAGCTTCCTTTCTTTGACCGTGTTGCAAGAAGAGTTAATCTGAAAGAGCAGGTTGCGGATTTCCCTCCTCAGCCCGTTATCACCAAGGATAACGTTACCATGAGAATTGATACCGTTGTCTTCTATCAGATTACCGACCCCAAGCTTTATACATACGGTGTTGAGAACCCGATGCTCGCTATCGAGAACCTCACCGCAACCACACTTCGTAACATCATCGGTGACCTTGAACTCGATGAGACCCTCACTTCCCGTGAGACCATTAATACCAAGATGAGAGCAACTCTCGATGTTGCAACAGACCCTTGGGGAATCAAGGTTAACCGTGTAGAGCTTAAGAACATCATTCCTCCCGCTGAGATCCAGAATGCGATGGAGAAGCAGATGAAGGCAGAGCGTGAGAGACGTGAAGCCGTAACCAGAGCAGAGGGTGATAAGAAAGCA
>ONTX01000190.1 GCA_900320825.1 uncultured Lachnospiraceae bacterium
GTGTTCTTCTGGTCGGTGCTTAACGATACCATGTGGGCAGGAAGCGGTACCTGGGGCAGAATATCGTTCATGCCCTACCTTATAGGAGGTGCAGTTTATTCGGGTTCGAGATATAAAGGAGTAACGCCTTTTGAGATCGCCGGACTTACAACAACAGGTAAGATAGTTGCGCCGCTGACGTTTGCTTTAAGTCTCCTGTTTTCGAGACTTGTTATGAGAAAAAAACAGGGCGGGTCAGCAGCGATATCCAAGGATTTTGCCAGCGTTAAGGAACTCAGAGATCATTACGAAAAAGCTCTGGGCGTATTCCCGGCTCCGAAGGCTACCAAAACTAATAAACCGGCAGCTGCAAATATGCCATATGGTCAGGCTTCATCAGAGATGCAGGGGAATCAGGGTATGCCGAATAATCAGGGTATGCCGAATAATCAGGGTATGCCGTATAATCAAGGTGATCCAAATGCGGCATATAATGAGGCGATCAATAATGCAGTCAACAATGCGAAGATTATGGCGACCACAAACGGTTACATAGATCTTTCAAATCTTGGCAATAATATATATATGCGTTTAGGACTGTGCTGTGCTATCTTATTCGGGTTCATAATAAGAAATCCGTTCGCAGTTCCGGTGTTTGCCCTTCTGTTGTATTTTTCATTCGGACAGGGTGGTCAGAGCGATATCGGACAGATGTTTTTCAGGATACGTTCGGCTGACGGAAAGCTGTATAACGGAAGAAAACAGATACCGCCAAGGTATTCCGAAGGAATGCTCATTATGTACTATATGTCGATAGGTCTGTTCATGTATTCGGCGGTTAATGTGGTTCTCTGGTTTTTGTTCAATTATAATTATTATATACGTTTTCTTGTAAGCGGTGCTCTTATTGCGGCAGTACTTGTACTGGGTGGAGGCGGAAAGAAGCAGGTCGCAGGAATGGTTTCAAGCATTATTTTTATAGTGGGAGGTTTTTCCCTGTTTTTCGCAGTGACAGTATTTGCGGATGACAACGGATGGTCAGAATCCGGGAGGAACCTAAAAGGTCTTATACACAATAACGGCTTTCCGAAAGCTGCATGGAGTTCGTTTCTGCCGGGACTGTTTTGGAGTTTAGGTATCCTTTTTGGTTGGCCGCTTGATCTCCCGTTTTTACCATTCGATTCCGGTTTAATGCCGCCGCAGCCGGTTCCGCCCGCTCCGCCCGTGAATCCTTATGATTTTGAAGGAAGGCCTCAGGGCTGGGGACTGAATGATGAAGGTGATGTCAGTTTTACCGATCCGGTGACCGGAAAACACGTGAAATACGGCCTTACCGGTTATGATGAAAACGGCAAAGGAATATATATAAGTGAGAAAGGTGATTATTACGGCGAGGATGAACTGATAAACAATTACAATAATGCGCTTGATCATCAGGAGTATTTCCAGGATGCTTATAAAACTCAGCAGAAAAATGTCGCTGAGCAGCAGGAGATGAACCATGCCCAGTGGGAAAAGGAGCGCCAGACGGGTGAGACTGAGATGTCCAAACTGGTTAAAGAGGACATGGCAAAACGGGAAGCGGAGGAAAAGCGTCTTGAACAGGAGAAAAAGCATGAAGAATATGTAAAGAAGTTGGAAAAGAAATATGGTACTACTGACCATAAGGAGATTAAGAAAAAGATAGTTGAAGAAAAAACGAAAGCTGGCATAGAATATGAGAACCAGATGTCTAATGAAGCTATATACAGGGAGATGGAGAAGTATGCCGAAAAGGTCGAAAAAGCTGCAGATATCGCTATAGATGTGCTTGGTGAAATATCTGGTCCGGCTGGAAAGAAGTTGAAATCAGCGTATAAATTTATCAAACCGGGACTTAAGAATGTAAATGAGGCCGTGGTAAATGGAAAGGATGCATTGGATACATTTCAGGCATTATCACAGGGTTTAACCGAAGGAGCATTTAATTATTTACAGGATCATACCGAAGGTATGACAAATTTCTTAACCTCAGTGGGAACCGATACAATTAAGGCCGGTTTGGATGCTTATTGTTCCGGTGATAATGTTGGTGATGCAATGCTTAAGAGCTTTACACAAAGCGCTTACAATAATGCGGCCGGTGCAGCGTTCGATTATTTGGGAGGAAAAGCAGTTAACTTTGCAAATGCCAAACTTACGGCAAAGAGTACTAAAGAGATTGGGGGATTTATTCATCATCAGGGCAAAGGTGGACTTGGATTTAATTATCATATGGGTAATGATCTTAAGACAACCAAATATCTTCAGAAGTATAATAATCAAATGGTTAAGATGGCCAATACCAGACTTACTAAGATAAAGAATATTGAGAAAACCACCGGTGCCGCAAAAGATCTTCTGAAAGCTGCTTATCAGGATAGAACCTCAAAGAGTGGTGGAAGATTAGGTGATGCTGCGGTGGAACTTAAGCATACATATACAAATAATCTTTATAATACGGGACAAGAGATTGGAAAACAGATAAGAAAGAATACCGGATACAGAAAAAAATTCTAAAGAATGGTAGTGGAGAAGATTTTATGTATAAAGTATTAAAAAAGAGAGTACTGGCAGTGGGAATGGTTTTAGTGCTTCTTAGCGGATGTGCAGGTGTATCGGGAAACGGTACGGCTACGTCGGCCGCGTCAGAAGCGTCAGGAAATATTAAGGGCTCCGGTGAAGTTAATATCTACACAGCCGTTGACCAGGTGCATTCCGAGAAGATATTTGAACAGTTTGAGAAGGATACCGGAATAAAGGTTAATCCCGTGTATGATCTTGAGGCGAACAAGACAACCGGTCTTACGAACAAGATATTATCGGAGAAGGAGCATCCCGTATGTGATGTTTTCTGGAATAATGAATTTGCCCAGACGATAGAACTTCAAAAACAGGGGGCGCTTGCGCCTTATGTATCGCCCGTTGCAAAGGATATACCGGATGCATATAAGGA
>ONTX01000143.1 GCA_900320825.1 uncultured Lachnospiraceae bacterium
CACTCCTTATAAACACTCTTGATAATGATCTGATCAAATCATTAAGCAATATTGAAGAACTTGAAAAATGGATATCTAATACAGAAGTCATCGAAAATATCGAGGTTCTTCCCTATACTGCAGACAGGCAGTACTATTTTACCGTCATAAAACATGAACTGATGGAAAATGATTACCATCTCGGTACATTCTATTCATTCCATGACTCCACAAATACCATTTCGCAGATTAAGAAGATGGACGAGGCTAATGCCGAGCTGGAACGAGCTTCCAAGATGAAGTCCGATTTCCTGGCAAATATGTCTCACGAACTCAGAACTCCCATGAATGCAGTTATCGGTCTTTCCGAAATTGCTCTCAGAGAAGAACTTAACCCCACAGTAAAGGACTGCTTAAGACAGATTTCCAATTCAGGTAAGAATCTGCTTAATATCATTAACGATATTCTTGATTACTCCAAGATCGAAGCCGGAAAAATGGAGATCATTCCCTGTGATTTCGAGCCTTTATCTGAGGTTAATGATATTTCCAATATCCTTCAGACCAGGATAGGAGATAAGTCAATAGAACTGTTCTTTATCGTTGACAACAAGATCCCCAAAATGCTTCACGGCGATTCAATGAGGATCAGACAGATCCTTATCAATCTTGCGAATAATGCCATCAAGTTCACAAAAGAAGGATTTGTCAAAGTAACCGTTGACTGTGAATATATTGAAGATAAAAAAGTCCGGCTTACATTCCATGTAATAGATTCCGGAATGGGCATCAAAGAAGAAGATCTGCAAAAGCTCTTTGTAAGTTTCCAGCAGGTTGATTCAAAACGTAACAGAAATATTGAAGGAACGGGCCTCGGTCTTGCAATATCCAAGAGACTCTGTGAGGCCATGGGCGGAACTATCGGAGTTAAAAGTGAATACGGCAAGGGATCTGATTTCTATTTTTCAATCCCTCTTGAAGTCACGAATTCCCAGTCAGCACTTACAGTAGTTGATGCAGAAAACAAATATGCATTTTGTCTGAACGAAAGAAACTACATGACAAACGAATTCGTCAAAGAGATGAATAATCTCGGTGTCGAAGGACGTATTATCAGAAATCTTGATGAATATAAACCCACAGGAAAACAGGATTTCCTTTTCATTGAAAAAGCATATTACTGTGACGACGTTATCAATATGGTTGACAGATACAAGGATCTGACAATCGTGGTTCTCTGTCCTTTCCATTCGGATTTCAAGTCTGACAGAAAAGAGATCGTCTCCATGAACAAGCCCAATACAACACTTTCCATGATGCTTGTTCTCAACAGAAAGACCATCGGTTCCATGAACTTCTCAAAAGAAGAGAAGATAATCAAGTTCACCGCCCCCAAGGCCAAGATTCTCATTGTTGATGATAATGCCATTAACCTTAAGATCGCAGTAGGGCTCTTAGAGCCTATTAAATGCCGGTGCTATACGGCTGACAGCGGTAAAAAGGCCATCGCCATGGTCAAGGAAGAAGACTTTGATCTCATTCTTATGGACCATATGATGCCTGAAATGGACGGAATAGAAACAACCGCAGAGATAAGAGAAAACGTTCCGAGTGCAGATTTTTCGCCTATCATCGCACTTACCGCCAATGTTGTGGAAGGCAGCAGGGAAATATATATCAGTGCCGGAATGGTTGATATGATCGCCAAGCCCATTGCTGTTAAGGATCTTTTCAAGAAGATCTATAAATGGCTTCCCAAAAATCTCTGCATCGAAGAAGATGAGTTCTTTGAAGATTCTGTTGATAAGGAAAAGAACGAAAGCAAAGAACAGCTTTATGACTGCCTGAATTGCGATGAAGCTATTAAGAGTATGGGTTCAGTTGAACTGTATAAAAAGATCGTAAGGGATTATTACAAAAACGGACGTGATATGCGTAATATCATAATTCACGAACATGATACTGAAGACTGGGAAAATTATGCGATCCACGTTCACTCCCTCAAATCCACGTCCCGTTCCATAGGCGCTCCGGAACTGGGAGCTCTTGCCGAAAAACTTGAGTTTGCTTCTAAAGCCAAGGATATTGATGAAGTAAACAAGTATCATTTAAAAGCCATGAGCGATTACGATACTCTGATAAATAACCTTGAAAAGTATTTCCCTGAAGAGAATATTTCATCAGAAAGTAAAGAAACCATATCCGAAGAAAAGGCTGCAGAAATCCTTGATAACCTTGCAAAGGGCTGTGATGACCTTGACATGGATGCCATGGAAGCAGGAGCCGAGGAACTTAAGAAATATTCCTTCCCTGAGGATAAGCAGAGTATCATTGATGATATCGTATCGGCTGTAGAAGGTTTTGATACTGAGACAGCTCTTGAGAATATAGAAAAATACAGACAGAGCATTACCGGTTAATGAAAAAGATAAGAATAAGATTTTCAAAACATGGAGCTGTCCGTTACATAGGGCATCTTGATGTTATGAGATATTTTCAAAAAACAATAAGACGCGCAAAGATAAATGTAACCTATACAGGAGGATATTCACCCCATCAGGTAATGACATTTGCAGCTCCTCTGGGAGTCGGTATCGAAAGCGACGGCGAATATATGGATATCGGTGTGAAAGATGAAAATCCGGATACCGTCTCCATAATGGATGCATTAAACGAAGCATCGGTTCCGGAGATAAGGATACTGTCTGTAAGAGTCCTTCCCGATGATGCCGGAAATGCAATGGCTTCCGTATATGCGTCTTCGTATGAGATTTCATTTTATGAAGATAAAACAGATAAGTGTCCGGACACTGCTAAAATCCGGGAAATGATCGGTAAACTGAATACTCTGGACAGTATCATTTATCATAAAGAAACAAAAAAGACCACAAGGGATATAGACTTAAAAGATCTGATATATGATCTGCATCTTGATGAAGATAAATCAGACACCGTTCCCGTGATATGCATGACTGTGAATTCATCAAGTTCAGACAGCATTAAGCCATCATTTGTCATGGAATATATGTGCGATATGGAAGATATCAAATTACCGGAGAACGCACTGAAGATCCTGAGAACCGATATGTACACATTAAATGAAGCAGGAGAAATGGTATCCCTGGGAAGCATCGGTAGATAATGAGCAGATCCGTTAACCAGTCAGGGGAAAAGGAATATTCAGCTTCCCTGGAAAAACTTAGAAAAAGCGATAACGGCAAGATTATCATAACAAACTTACGCCGCAGACTTCTTGCTTTTCTGATACAAAGCGAAAGAACGTATTGCATAACCGCACTGGACCCTGAGAGCCTGTCTCCTGATGATATTTTGATCGCGGTTGTCAGGGATATAAAAAAAGACATCGAAGCTGCATTCATTGAATACAGCGAAGGCAAAACCGGTTATCTTCCCTTAAGCAAAATTCCTGCAGATATAAAGATCAAACAGGGAGATCTGATTCCTGTAAGCATGACCGCCCAGGAGCAAAAAGGAAAGAGAGCAAGGTTCACCGCCAAGATTGATTATTCAAAGTATGAAGACGGTGAGAACTTAAAAAACAGATCAAATCATCTTGCAAAGTTTAATTATCTTTACAGAGATAATAACGGCCCTTTAAATAAACTGGCTAAGATCTTTAAAAATGATAAATACGATGAGATCATAACCGATGACAGAAAGGTATATGATCTTTTAAAAGATAAACAGGATAATATAAGGCTTTATGAAGACGCATCCTTCGGGCTTTCAAAACTGTATTCACTGGAATCAGCTGTAGATGAAGCTTTAGCACAAAAGGTATGGCTTAAATGCGGAGGATATCTTTTTTTTAACAAAACCGAAGCGATGACGGTCATAGATGTAAATTCCGGAAAGTTCCAGCCGGGAAAAGGCACTAAAAGCGAAGATGCATTCCTTACCGTTAACGCGGAAGCTGCTATTGAGATATGCAGACAGTTAAGGATACGAAATATTTCAGGTATCATAATCGCGGATTTTATTAATCTGGCTAGTAAGGATCACCAAAGCAAGATATTGGATATCCTGAAAAATGCATCGGCATTTGATCACGAGCCTGTAAACGTTGTTGATATTACCGCTTTGGGACTTATAGAGATAACAAGAAAAAAAGAATATCCTTCGTTATACGAAGAATTAAATGCAAAATAAGAAAATGAAACACAGAATAAACAAATTAACTTTATATACGATTTTATTTTCGGTTTGTTTTTTCCTTGTTAATATCATTCTGGGTCTGGTTCTGACCAAACAGTCTGATTCAGCCATAAGAGAACAGATTGAATCCCGTATGCTTGATGTATGTAACCTGGCAGCTTCGGACCTTGACGGAGATATGCTGCGTGAGGTTTCTGCAGATGATATGGACTCTGAGGATTATCAATATACTCTTGAAGTCCTTTCAAGATATCAGAATACCATCGGACTTGAATATATCTACTGTGTCAGAGAATTTGATAAAGACGTATTCTGTTTTACCATTGACCCTTCAGAAGATCCCGGAGAATTTGGAGAACCCATACAGTATACTACGGCGCTTCATCAGGCAAGTCTCGGAACCGCATCAGTTGATAAGGAACCTTACGGAGACAGATGGGGAAGATTTTACAGTGCCTATAGTCCGGTTTATGACTCAAACGGAAAAATCGGAGGAATTGTTTGTGTTGACTTTGATGCAGACTGGTATGAAGACCAGATAGCAAGACTTATCAGAACCACCGGTATCGTAACCGCTTTGTCCACATCATTTACATTTATCATAATAATCGGTATCGTATCCAATTACAGGAAAAGGATAAAATATATCCTCGATGAGATGAACAATGTGACAAAGAGCATTGAAACTCTTGTAAACGAAACAACCAATTCAGCCAGAAAAAATATTGTTATTGAAGAAGACAAAGGCTTAGCTGATGATGATATCGCCGAACTCACAAACAAGATCGTTCATCTTGAAGATAAATTATCAGACGAGATCGCATATGTAAGATCGCAGGCATATATAGACCAGATGAGCGGACTGGGTAACAGAACAGCTTATGAGGAACATGTCGAACTGATCGATAAAAAGATCATGACGGAACAATCACCCTTTAATGTAATTGTTTTTGATATTAACGGTCTTAAAACAATAAACGATACATTAGGACATGATAAGGGTGACTCTGCCATAATAAGTGTTTCGGCCGTTTTAAAGGAGATATTTGAAAATGATAATATCTACAGGATCGGTGGCGATGAATTCGTAGTCATCATTGAAGAAAAGCCGGATCAGTCAAAAGATCTTATGAACAAAGTGGCCGATGCACTTAACGAAAACGAATCTTTATCAATATCAAAGGGATTTGCAACCTTCGTTCCCTATTATGATATGAGATATAAAGATGTCTTCAGAAGAGCCGATCAGGCAATGTATGAAGACAAACGTGAGTATTATAAAACTCATTCCGACCGTAGAAGAAAAGAAAGCTGAAACTTATATACACCAATTTTAAAGAAAGGAAGTTAGTATCATGCCGAGAACAAGCAGAGCAAACGAATTACTTGAGTATTATGAAAAATTAGAAAATGATCATCAGCGGCTTGACTTTCTTATAAGCCAGCTTTCACACAGATTTAGTGAAACAGGGTCAATTATTAACGAAGAGGAAAGAATGATAAGTGATCTTTGTTCAGGACTCTTCAAAGCAACAACAACAGGACCGGACGGTCAGAAAGTCTATGATTATGACCGTATCAGAAATGTATACAAATACTACGCTGAGATCAGGACAAAACTAGAGTATGACCTGGGACTGGAATATAAGAAAAATCTGGAAAAAATCGATCCAAATGATCCCGAAAGAGAAGCAAAGGCATGCTTTAAAACCAAAAATTCTCCCGCCGCGGCTTTATGTGATCTCAGTTATGGGATTTTTGGAGATATTATTAATCCGGACTTGCCTGCTTTTGACGGAATGCTTGAATATCAAAAAGCTCTTAAAGCAGCCAGGACCGAATTTTGTTTAACTCTCACCGATGAAGAAAAAGAAACATTGGATAATGGTATCGAGATTACCAGAGATGAACCCAGGATGATCCATCATAAGACTCCGGAAGGTGTTGGAATTTTGCCTGCGGAATTAGAATTAATGAAAAGGGAAAGCTATGATACCGTATCTGCAGGTTTCGACTATAACTGGTCCACTGATGAAATGATGGATAACAATCACATATTCAGCAATGTTCAGTTGGATTCCGAATTCAATAAAAGAATGGAGAATCATTATTTATCACTTGAAAATCCGGAGCAAAAACTGGATTTTATCATAAACGGTATTGTTCAGAACAATGTGGATTATAAGTTCAGTTATAAGATGCCCGTATATGATGATCATGATAGGATTGTCGAAGGAAATGATACTGTTGTCATAACCAAAAACAAATTTTCCGATGCCGAAAAAGAAGAATTCGAAAGATGTGTGATGGATTATCTGTCTCCAAAGACTGCAGACGGACAATTGGATATGGACGAATTCGAAAGAAGGATGGATAATCTTGCAACAAAATACAGTGATCTGAAGATAGCTCAAGGAAAATTCATTCAGGACTGTATTGCAAACAAGAACAATGATAACTTCACAATTCCGGGAGCGGAAGATCTTGGAACGTTTAAAGCCGGTAACGAAGAATACGTTTCCGAGCTTGTATGTCCTGAAGCATTAAAAGCAGAAGGTTTAAAAAAATGTATCATCTCGCTTATAGATAGTGAAAAACTGAATAATGAAGCTATGCATGAATACTGTAACAGAAAGACAGTATATGATGTATTCGGAGAAAAGAAAAACTTTCTTCAGGCATTTGACAAAACAGCAAAAGAACATGCAGATACCGATCAGCAGAAAAGTGCAAGATATAATCTTGCAACCGAAGAGAAAGATATCGAACTTACAAATGATCAGGAAGAAGCCATTAAACAATACGGTAATAAAGTTGCCATCGCTTCTGTAAGAGAAGCCAGCGATAAAAATAACTGGAAGGAACCCTGGAAGGATATAACACTTGATAATCTGAAGAAAATACATAATCTCTATACCCAGATGGTGGATGCAGATCATTGGTATCATATCAATTCAGGAGAATACAAGCAGCTTCTGGGATCCATGAAAGTTGCGTCAGATCTCTACACTAAGATTGCTGACAGAGGCAGACTGTCACTTACAGGCAGAGAAAAAAGAGATATCCAGAATATGTTCGATAATATCAGGGTTAAATCCACTTCTTATCTCAGCGACAAAGCAGAAAAAGAACGCGGAACCGATCTTGGAAAGGACAGATACGAAATTGCAATTTCTGCCCTTGATGTTGCAAGCCACGGAAAGGCTAAAGAGACTGTGGAGTTCCATAATACCCACAGAGTCAAAAAGGGTAAAAAGACAATTTCCTTTGCCGAACTCAACGAAAGAAAGGCACAGACTTCCGATGAACGTAAGGAAACAATAAAAGCAAGACGTGAAGCCGCAAGAAACTCTGTCAACGAAAATCAGGGGCTTCCTTTGGAAAGAAGGAATCATTAATCCGGGCTTGAAAAAAAGAACTCTTATTTATCAAAAAAACCTTCTCCGTGATCATCGGAGAAGGTTTTTGAATTACAGACATCGAATTATTTTAAGATTCCGCTATTATCGATCACTTCAAGAGCTTCTTTTATGATGTCTTCTTCAGCTACAAGTGCCATCCTTACATATCCTTCACCTGAAGGACCAAAACTTGAGCCCGGGGTACAAAGTACACCGGTTTTTTCAAGAAGTTCCATACAAAATTCCATTGAAGTTCCATGGCCTTCGGGAACAGGGGCCCATACAAACATGGATCCCTTTGCATCGGGTATATTCCAGCCAATATTTCTTGCACCTTTACAAAGAGCATCACGTCTTTCCTGATAAACCTTTTTCTGTGCGATAACGGAATCATCAGGACCTGTCAAAGCAGCAATTGCTGCCTTCTGAATAGGAATGAACATACCGAAATCAATCTGGCTTCTGAGCTTTTTAACGGCAGCTACTATATCTTTTCTTCCTACAAGAAAACTGATGCGTGCACCTGTAACATCAAATGATTTTGAAAGAGAGAAAAACTCAGCACCAACATCAAGAGCTCCATCATACTTAAGAAAGCTGTTCCCGACATTTCCGTCAAAGATGATATCACTGTATGCATTGTCGTGAATGATGACTACATCGTATTTCTTAGCCCAGGCAATGATCTCGTCATATATTCCCTCACGCGCAATGCTTCCCACGGGATTAGCGGGAAGAGAAACGATCATAACCTTGGCTTTCTTTGCAACATCCTCAGGAATGGAATTTACATCGGGAAGGAAGTCATTATCCCTGGTAAGAGGGTAGTAGTAAGGATCGGCTTCAGCAAGGAAAGCACCTGCCTGAAAAACAGGATAGCAGGGATCGGGAAGAAGAATGGTATCTCCCTTATTGAGAAGTGCAAGACAAAGATGTCCGCATCCTTCCTGTGTTCCATAGCAGCTCATGACCATATCGGGTGTGATCCCGGAAACACCATATCTTTTGTTAAAATATTCACAAACCGCCTGAAGCATTTCAGGAAGATCTCTTAAGGAATATTTCCAGTTAACAGGATCCTGTGCAGCCTCTATCAGAGCATTCTTAATATGGTCAGGAACCGGAAAATCCGGAGTGCCTACACTGAAGTTATAGATTTTTTGTCCTTTGGCTTCACAGGCGATTTTTTTCTCATTAAGTGCCGCAAATATCTCGGCACCGAAATTATCAAGTCTGTCAGCAAATTTCATTGTTTAAATAGATCCTTTCAATATATTTAATAGTTTATATAAAATTGACTTTCAAATAAAATGACTCGAAGGCTTGTAAATATACGTCGCAGAAGATTTTAAACGCTCTCAGAGGAAATTGCTTTTTCAGCTCATGCGTCCATATTATAGATTCTGCGATTTAAAGTGAGCTTAGCTGATCTTAGCAATGCATTCAAAGTAAGTGACAAATTTTCCGGATGAAAATTTGAGCTCGTATAATACATGGATGTATTTTACGAGCGACACGCAAATTGCTGAATACTAAAACGCATTGCTTAGATCAGCTTAGCGACACGGTCATGAGCAGAATCTATATATGGACGTTTGAGCCGACTAAGACATATACGGATAATGCATTTATGCCTATATTCCCGGATTTTGCCATACTAACTATTCGTTAAATCTGTATTTTGCGAATAGTTGTATATGGAGCTTTATAATGCTCTTCAGGTCATTTAGTGTTCAGATCTTAAGATCCGATGAATCCAAAACAATTGTAAAGGGTCCGTCATTTACGATGTCAACTCTCATATCGGCACCGAACACACCGGTCTCGGTTTTGAATCCTGCATTTTTGCATTTGGAAATAATATGTTCGTAAATAGGAATTGCCAAATCCGGTTTTGCGGCATTTATAAACGAGGGTCTGTTTCCGTGACTTACATCAGCACAAAGTGTAAACTGGGAAACAATCATCAGTTCACCGCCCACACTTTTCAGATCAAGATTTGTCTTGCCGTTTTCATCCTCAAAGATCCTCATGGACAAAAGCTTTTGAACCATCTTATCTGCGATCTGCATATTATCGGATTCAAATATCCCGCATAAAACAACGAATCCTTTACTGATCTGTCCCGATATATATTCGGTCTTATTTCCGGATTCGTCAGTCTCAATGATGGTTGTTTTTCCTTCAAGGACTCTCTGGATAACAAATCTCATTTACCGGCACCCTTACTTTTCTTATCTTCTCTTTTAGCTTTCGCACTCTTTATCAGGGAAGCAACAAAGGATTCATCCTGATGCTTTTTCTCAACCGGCGGTATGGGATTAATGGATCCGTCTTCAGCTATGGTTCCCACATCCACATAATCTTTTGTCTTATAAGGATATCCTTTTTTCTTCAGCTTATTTCTGCTTATCTGCTTGACACCCGCATAAATGACTGCAAATACCGGAACACCGATGACCATTCCGAAAAGACCGAACAGACCGCCAAAAAGCGTAATTGAAAAAATTACCCAGAATCCTGTAAGTCCTGTTGATGTAGAAAGAATCTGGGGTCCGAGGAAATTACCGTCAAACTGCTGCAAAATAAGAATGAATATCACAAAAGCAATTGCCTTCCCGGGATGCATTGGGTCACTTGAGAAAATCAGTATGGCACTGGGGATGGCACCAAAATACGGACCAAAGAAAGGAATGATATTTGTAACACCAATAATGATGCTTACGATGAGTGTAAAGGGAATCTGCATTAATGTGCAGGCAATATAGCAGATCAGACCTATTATGATGGAATCAACGATCTTTCCGAAGAAAAATCCGATAAAAGTCCTGTGGGTATATCTGAAAGCTTCTACCAGCGCATTTGCGGTTTCTCTTGAAAAGAATGCATAAACAAGCTTCTTTGTTCTTGCGACATGAGCTTCTTTACTCCAGAGAACATAGATAGAAATGATAAAACCGATAATAAAGTTCCAGGTTTTTTTAAGGAATACCAAAAAGCCCTGAGACAAAGCCTTGATAACCCTGGCGGTCATATCCTTAATATTTGTATCAACCCAGGCTGTGATATCATCATTGAATCTGGCCATATCACGGACAATGAAATTATTCAGTTCCTCATTGTCTTCCAAAAGCTTATCAACCCATAAGGTCAGGTTATTCAGATAATTATCGAGATTTTTTACGATATTTAAAAGCGAGGGAATGATCCTGTCAAGTGTAAGCTGGATAATTGCATAGATAAGGATCACCGTGAAAATCACAATGATAACGATGGAAATGAATCTTGAATGTTTCTTCTTATTCTCTTCTTTTATAAAACCGATCTTTTTATATATAGGATAGATGACTTTGTTTTCAAGAGAATTCAGAAGCGGACTGAATAAATATGCGATGATAAGTCCCACATAGACAGGGGCAAGTATCTTGTTGATCCTTGTTATCTGTGCGACGAACTTATCATTGAAAAATACAAGATAAACCGAAAGGATGCAGCAAAGAAAGGTCAGAAATATGGTAAGTCCCCATTTGAAATAATTGTTATCATACTTGGGATTTAATCCCTGCTTCCTGATACGTCCTTCGGAATCAGTAGTGATTATATCTTTTTCTTCATCATTAAATCTGTCTGCTCTGCCTGCCATTTTATTAGCCTCTCAAACTTAATTATTATACCATTATTTATCTTTCTTTTCATCAGAAATAATGAGTTTTTAAGGGTTTTTGTGATAAAATGATCATATAAGAAAAATGTAAGTTTTCAGGTTTACAGGACTAAATGGCAGTTAAAAATACCGAAAATTATCATGAAGCACAGATAAAGGACAATATCCGTAAGATGAGACTTGTCCTTGATACTCTCCCACCCTGGATCAGGGAATATTTCAGAGCAATAGAATCTTCCACATCGGCAAGGACAAGACTTGCCTATGCTTATGATATCCGGAAATTCTTTGAATTCTTAAAAGAAAACAATCCCTCCCTTAAAAACACTGAGATAACTGACCTTAAGATAACTGTGCTTGAGCAGGTGGGAAGAACAGATATTGAAGAATACATGGAAAATGTATCTTTATATGAAAAAGACGGCAGGACCATAGTGAATGGCGAACGAGGAAAAGCAAGAAAATTATCCGCTCTGAGAAGTATGTATAAATACTTTTTCGAGATGGAAAAAGTTTCAAAAAACACTGCAGAACTTGTAAACCCTCCGAAGATCCACGAAAAAAACATCATAAGACTTGATGCAGATGAGGTTGCCAAACTGCTTGATATGGTTGAAAGCGGTGAAGGCCTCACGGAGAAAGAACTTGTTTATCATCAGAGGACAAAGGTACGTGATGTTGCACTACTCACTCTCCTCTTAGGAACCGGAATAAGAGTATCCGAATGCGTTGGTATAGACATTAAAGATGTGGATTTTAAAAACAGCGGTATAAAGGTTACCAGAAAAGGCGGAAATGAAGCCATCGTATACTTTGGCGATGAAGTTTCGGATGCACTGCTGGATTATCTTGAGGAAAGAGAAAGGATCAATGCAGAAAGCGGTTCTGAAAACGCACTCTTCCTTTCGCTTCAAAATAAACGCATAACAGTCAGGGCTGTTGAAAATCTTGTTAAAAAATACGCATCCAGACTGACTTCTCTAAAAAAGATCACTCCTCACAAGCTCAGAAGCACCTATGGTACCGCACTCTATAAAGAAACCGGTGACATTTATCTTGTAGCAGATGTTCTTGGTCATAAAGATGTAAACACAACAAGAAAGCACTATGCCAATCAGCTGGAAGAAAGAAAAAGAACAGCAGCAAATGTGGTATCACTTAGAGAAAAAGTACCGGAAAATAATAAAGAAACAATCGAAAGAAATAATACAAAAGAAAGTACTGATAACAAAAAAACAGATCAATAAAACAATAAACCCTGATGGTATGTACACCATCAGGGTTTTATTAATCCGGAAATAAAATTGATCAAAATGCGATGATAATTCCGCCGGGATTTTCATACATTGTACTGAGGCCACCGGCATTTAAAATCTTAATATCACTGAATCCGAATGTTTCCTTTAAGATCTTTGCAACCTTAAGGCACATATCAGAAGAATCGCACTGGGTTATCCTTACGGTTCTGCTTCTGTCGGGATCCATTTTTTCTATATGCTTAAGCATCAGATTAACAGTCTTGTGGAGACCGATTCCCTGATCTATCTGTTTGATATCTCCTTCATCTCCTATAAGAACAGGTTTGATATTCATTGCTGTAGCGACTACAGCCTTGATACCTTTTAGTCTTCCGTTCTTCTTGAAAGTCTCAAGATCATCAAGCACGAAGATAGTAGTCATCTCATCCCGGAATTTTTCTACCTCTTCCACCACTTTTTCAAATTCCATTCCCGCATCTGCTCTTTTAAATATCTCTTCACAGATAAGATGCTGTCCTGCTGCGGCACTCTTGGAATCAAATACATGGATCTTTGCATCCGGATGTTCATCAAGGAACATTTCCTTTGCAACCTGGGCACTGTTATATACGCCGCTAAGCTTTGAAGA
>ONTX01000016.1 GCA_900320825.1 uncultured Lachnospiraceae bacterium
TATCCAACGTATCCGGGAGGTGCTCCGATAAGTCTTGATACGGAGTGCTTTTCCATATATTCGGACATATCGATCCTTACCATATTGCTTTCGTCGTCGAAGAGTGAAGCGGCAAGTGCTTTTGCAAGCTCGGTCTTACCTACACCCGTAGGTCCCAGGAAAAGGAATGAGCCGATGGGTTTTGAAGGATCCTTTATGCCGGCTTTGGACCTAATGATGGCTTCCGTAACCTTTGTAACGGCATCGTCCTGACCGCAGACTCTTTTATGAAGTTCCTCATCAAGGTGGAGAGCCTTTGACTTTTCTCCTTCTGTAAGCTTTGAAACCGGGATGCCTGTCCATTTCGATACGATCTTTGAGATCTCTTCGTCGGATACCTTTTCCCTTACCAGTTTATTCTCACTCTTTCCCTGGATCTCTTCGGCTTCCTGAAGCTGTTTTTTAAGTTCCGGAAGAGTTCCGTAGGAGAGCTGTGCCGCCTGTTCAAGATCGCCTTTTGTCTGGGCTATTGCGATCTGTGAATTGACCGAATCTATCTCTTCACGGAGTTTGCTGAGTTGTCCGGCTGCGTTCTTTTCATTATCCCACTGTGCCTTTTGCGTCTCAAATTCTTCCTTAAGCTCTGCCAGTTCTTTTTGAAGGTCTTCGAGACGTTCCTTTGAAAGATTGTCTTCCTCTTTTTTCAGTGCTGTCTCTTCAATCTGCAGCTGGAGGATCTTTCTGTTCATCTCATCAAGTTCAGCGGGAAGGGAATCCATTTCCGTCTTGATAAGGGCACAGGCTTCATCAACAAGGTCTATTGCTTTGTCCGGAAGGAATCTGTCGCTTATATATCTGTTTGAAAGAACAGCGGCGGATACTAAGGCATTGTCCATGATCTTTACACCGTGGTAGACTTCGTATCTTTCCTTGAGACCTCTTAAGATGGATATGGTATCTTCGACAGAAGGTTCGTCCACCATTACGGGCTGGAAACGTCTCTCAAGAGCCTGGTCTTTTTCGATATATTCTCTGTATTCATCAAGCGTTGTGGCGCCGATGCAGTGAAGCTCGCCCCTTGCAAGCATGGGCTTTAACATATTGCCGGCATCCAGTGCTCCGTCTGTTTTTCCCGCACCGACAATTGTATGCAGCTCATCGATAAAGAGGATTATCTGTCCGTTTGATCCCTTTACGTCATCGAGAACGGCTTTTAATCTTTCCTCGAATTCGCCTCTGTATTTGGCACCTGCGATGAGAGCACCCATATCAAGAGAGAAGATCTTCTTGTCTTTGAGGTTTTCCGGCACGTCTCCTCTAACGATACGCTGGGCAAGACCTTCAACAACCGCAGTCTTACCTACACCGGGCTCACCGATGAGGACGGGGTTATTTTTTGTTTTTCTTGAAAGGATCCTTATGACATTTCTGATCTCGTTATCCCTGCCTATGACGGGATCGAGCTTCTGGTCACGTGCTTTTTCAACCAGATCCTGTCCGTATTTTTCAAGAGTGTCATAAGTGGCTTCCGGATTGTCCGATGTGACTCTCTGATTGCCCCTTACCTGGGAGAGTGCCATAAGAAATCTTTCGCGGCTTATTCCGTATTCCTTGAACATTTCCTTCATGGTCCTTGAAGGGTACTTGATCATTGCAAGGAAAAGGTGCTCCACGGATACGTATTCGTCACCCATCTGCTTAGCTTCATCTCCGGCAAAAGTCAGAACCTTGTTAAGGTCCTGGCTCATGTGCATCTGGGTGGCACCGCTTCCTGTGACCTTGATACATTTTGACAGGTATTCTTCGGCCTTTGCGCAGAAGTGCTCGGTATTTATCTCCATTTTTTCTATGAGCTTCAGGATAAGACTGTCTTCAATGTTTAGAAGGCTCACAAGAAGATGTTCCTGGCACAGCTCCTGATTGCCGTATTCCGTGGCAAGTCTTTCCACGCCTTCGATGGCTTCAAGAGATTTTTTTGTAAATTTATCTATATTCATAAGACACCTCCTTATGCAGAGTATATGCATTTAAGCACAGTAAAAATGCATTGTTCGGTCTGTTCTATTAGGAATATAACACCGACTTTTATCATTGTCAACTTTTTTACGCCGCTTTCACATTTTATCATATTTTCATCCCTTGCATGGTCACGCTGTTTTGGATATAATAAGACGGATTTTGACTGTGTTTTTGGTGAAGCTCATGTCTGAAGAAAAAAATATTGCAACAGAAGAAAAAACAGAAGATAAAGCAGAAGAGATAACCGAAGCTGCGATAAACGAGAATGCGGATAAGGAAGTGCTTTCCACTGAAGAGGAAGTCTCCTTTGATGATGCCGTTGTTGATGACATGATCGAAAGTAATTCCTATGATGATGACAGGAAGAAGGTCACGAAGATTGCAGATCTTTTTATAGTCGCAGAGGTACTGATACTGATCGTGATCATCACATTGACCGTTGTATTCGGTTATGTTCTTTCTGAGCTGAAAAAAGAAAACGATCTGTCACAGCAGTATCTGACGGAGCTTTCCGGTATAAGAGACAGACTGGATGAAGACAAGGCTGAGTATGAAGCAAGGCGCAGGGAGCAGATGGAAGAGAACATAAAGATCGCCATGTTCCTTGAGGATGAAGAGCCTGAGGAAGATAACGGTTTTTATATTAGTCTCGGAACCTATGAGCAGGACGGCGACGAATCAAACGGAGCTGAACCCATAGAATGGCTTGTGCTTTCAACAGAGGACAGGGGCATTCTTCTTATCAGCAGATATGTTCTGGATTGTGTTCCCTACAATGATACTGACGAAGAGGTTACCTGGGAAAGCTGCTCTCTCAGGAAATGGCTCAATGATGATTTCCTGAATACCGCATTTACTCCCGAAGAAAAGCTCAGGATAAATACCGTATCAGTTCAAAACGATGACAATAAGAGGTGGGGCGCTCCCGGCGGAAATCTTACGGGAGATAAAGTCTTTTGTATGAGCGTATCCGAACTTAAGGACCGGTTTGAATTTGATACATGGTATACCCAGGAAGAACCTGATGAGATGGGAAGGTTTGAACTTGGCTACAGCAGCCTTCTGATGGTAAAGCCCACAGCCTATGCGGAGAGCAGGGGAGTTTTTTCAAATTATTTTGATGAAACCGCATTCGAGGAAAAATACGAACTTTTAGGATATGAGGAAAAATACACCGGAAGAAAAGGAAGTGCATGGTGGCTTAGAACACCGGGATTTGACGGACGCTACGCATGCAGGGTAGGCTTCGACGGACTTTTCGGAGATGCTGATTCTCTTTCCGTTACATCAGATACGGTGGGAGTAAGACCCGCCATCTACATAAGCGGTATCTGATCAAAAATCCATTGAATTCATATACAGATCATTAAAGCCGGGAGCTGATGCAAGGTTTATCACCCCGGCTTTTATATTTATTCTTTTTCCAAGGGCGTATGATACGCATCCCGTAAGGGCCGTGTTTCCACCGGGTCTTGTGACATTTAAAAGTTCACTTGGAAGAAGTTTTATGTATGAGGCATCTGCAGGGTCAAGGAAGACTCCGAAGCCGCCTGCGATGATACAGTTTTTAATATCTGAATAAGATATGCCGGTACTTTCCGTGATCGTCTTTATACCGGCACTCATGGCAGCTTTTGCAAGCTGCAGGGCTCTTATGGCATCCTGAGTGATAAATACGTTACCGGCGCTTATGCCTTCTTCAAAATATGGGTCTGCAAGAAGACCTGTATTATCCATTTTTCCTTCTTTTAAAAGATATGAAGCGATCTTTACGATATCCGCACCCCATATGCCTTTTAAGGGACCGCCTTCGAAAGCGGGTCCTGCAGCGGTTGCGGTGACATAGAGCTTATCTTTATTTCCGAGAGCGATCTCGCCGTTTGTTCCAAGGTCGCATA
>ONTX01000056.1 GCA_900320825.1 uncultured Lachnospiraceae bacterium
ACTGCCATGCCGCGCATATTCTCCATGGTCTCATTCAGTTCATTTTCGCGGAACGCAAGAGCCTTTCTTTCCCCGTCGAGTCTGCGCAGATCCTTTCTGATGAGGATCGCCATCCTCTCATTTTCCTTGATCTTCTCAAGACCTGCGGGTATCTCCTTTTCACGCCTTCTAAGGGATGCAAACTGTTCATCCGTAAGAGGGGATTTGCGGGTCCTGAATTTTTCAAGATCCTCCTCATATGTGACCAGCTGCCTTGCAACGGCGTTAAGTTCCGCTCTTTCAGAATCCGGGAGAGCCTCTATCTCTTCCATATCCTTAAGATAAGATGTGACTCTGTCGTACTCACTTTCAAGGACTTCCATTTCATGAGTACCCTCGCGTATCTGCTCAAGGCATTCGGCGATATATCTGGTCCTCTGGGTCTGATCATGAAAATCTATGCCGTCCCTTGTATAGACAACTTCTTCATCTTCATAATCTTCAGATTCTTCCCATATTTTTTTGTTTTTAAAAAACTTTGAAAAAAATCCCATCAGTTCACATGCATCTTGTTCTTATAATCTTTTTTCAGTTCATCAAGGATACGGTCATTATCCGATGCTATCTCGGTCCTGTCCATCTGCTCCCTGGCATTCTTCATTATCATACGGCTCATACCCTCACCTTCGGTCTCATATTCTTCGGTGAGTTTTTCTATCTCGCCCTCCATGGCTATTGAATCGGGACCAAGTTCCGGATTGGTGGCTACATATTTTATAAAATCCGTACCGGACATGGAAAGTCTCAGGGCTGCGGTATAGGAATGGCGGTGTTCGGGAGTGGGATCATATTCCCCGGCCTTTTTAAAAGCAAGGGCTGCAAGAGAATACTTCATCATCCCGGCATAGGAGACTCCCAGATTGTTGTATATGTTGCCCATAAGAACAGTTACGGAATCTGAAGTTCCGTCCCCTGCATCAGACCATTTTTCGATGATATTCTTGTAGGCATGTATCGCCGCCTCATAGTTACCGTGTTCCGCAAGAGTGTCGGCCTGTTTTTTCTGGCGCTCCATAACAGACATTCCGACGCCCATGGTAAGGAGCTTTGTTATCTCATATATTTCCGCTCTGTCAAAAAGACCGGTATATTCAAGAAAATATCTGCAAAAATCCCCCACACTTCCACGTGAATTCATGACACCCAAAAGCGCATCGGCCAGTTCTCTTAAGGAAAGATCCCTGCTGATCCACTCAATAAGCGATTTATTCATGATCTGGTCATCTATCAGCATGGCGTTTTCTTTTACGGCAACACAAAGCTCCTCTATGCAGTATACCGGTATCTCAATGCCCGGTATCACATAGGGGATCTGGGAATATAAACCTATGCTGAGTGATATTCTTGCAGCCATTACGGAAGTTCTATCTCCTCTTCCCATTTACTTGCTTTGGTCCTGGTAAAAGCACCCAGACCGATATCTTCTATTACAACGCGAAGGACCGATGTATCTTTCATGGATACAGTCAGTCTCATTCTGGTAAGTTCGCCTTCATATCCTTCAAGGGTTATCACAACATCGGATTTACGGTTCTCCTTGATGGATTCAGCGGAAAGTGTTATCACATTTGTTCCCGAAACATAGAATTCAACAAAACTCTCGGCATCATACCAGCAGATGCCCGCATCAAGAAGTGCATAATATACCTCACTTCCCTGGCTTAACAGTTTCATTCCTATGTTGCTGGAAAGCTTGTCATCACCGAGGAATACATAATCGGATTTTCCCTCTCTGTCCAAAAGTGCATAAACGGCACCTCTGGAGAAAAGATTGATACCTCCGTACACCCTTCCCTTTGAACACATGTACTTAAGGGAATTACGGAGTATATCCTCGGAAAAATCTTCACCCACAAGATAGAAAGAATAATCGGCGATCTTCTCGCTGACTCCCTGGGATGCACGAAGAAGTGTATTATCCAGTTCATCCGGAAGCACACTCCTGTCCTTGGGAAGATCGAATCTTGTCTTTTCGGCATGAACCACTTTCGGCGTGGTAAACCTGTTAACATTAAGTTTTACAAGAGACAGTCCCTTATCCTCAACCGTAAAAAGAAGGGGATTTCTCCTGATCATATCATCCGGCTCATTTATGACATATCTGAAAAAACTTTCGGAATGAGCCATAAAAAAGATCCTGTCCGTCTTGATGTGAAGCCCCTCCAGGGATTCTTTGATAACGGAGATCGCATTTGATGTAACTTCCGGGAGAGTGAACATAACCGCATCCATTCTGTCAAAAGAACCGACGCTCTGAAGAAGTCCGAAGCACCTCTTAAGATAAAGTGCAAGAAGACTCACTGCACCGTATACCAGTCCGTCTATCTGTGTATCCTCGCCCGCGAGAGCCTTGGTATAAATATCCTCAACCAGAATGCTCTCTCCCGCATCCGACGACGTATAAGCTTCATTTCCGAAAAACCACTGCCCGGCTCCGTGTCTTTTGGAAAGTGCCATGGGAATGGCATATTCTTCGGATCCCATGACCAAAGAGACGGTACGGATATCGCCTTTGTCAGAGCAGTAACTGAGTGCACAGTATGAATCACTCAGATCGAAGCCCACAATATATCTTTTTCCGCTTCCTCCGAAGCCACCGGGAAGTTTTAACATATCACTCCAGCTTAAACAGTTTCCTGTTCAAGAATTCTTTTTTGTAATACTCGGCATACAGCCTGTCAAATGTATCAAAATCCTTCATTGTGTTGCTGACAAGCATGTCTGAAATAATACCGAATCTCGAGTTGCCCTCAGGACCCAGATAATCATTCTTACGGAGAACGCCGCTGGTCTTAAGTTCGGAACCGTTTGATGTCTCTTCCGTGATGTAGTACTGAATGCTCTCTCCGAAAAACAGAACAAACTCCTTGAAGCATACACCTCCGCACACTTCTCTCATGCGTTCTTCCTTGTAATCGCCATCATCAGAATCCGGATCTGCAAAGGTATAATGGATGATGGCACCGCCTCCCTCGCTTACTCTGTAATCGATGATGGTCCTGTCACACATTACATCCAGAACTTCCAGTAGCCTGGTGCGGGTCTCTCCTTCGGGGAAAGATTCCTCTGACAGGAAATTCTGGAACAGTGAAAGATGAATCCTGTTTTTCATCATATATCCGAGAAGCCTGATAATCTTTTCCCTTATATCGTCATCAATGGCCTTGGGATTCTCGGCATAATATTTAAGATATGCAAGTGCAGCCTCCTTGGGAAGCTCGGTTCCTTCTTCCTCGATCTGCGAAAGCTGTGAGAAGACGTTGGGAGAAATAAGTTTTTCATGCACGAAATAGTCATAGCATGACTGAAGGAGGAATGCCTTTACTACATCCTTATCCGGATCCTGAAGAAGATAATCTTCGAAAATCTCTCCCCGTTCTCCTACGAATGCTCCACTGTAGAGCATCTGTATTATCATTCTCTCTTCAAGGATCTTTCTGTCTACACCGTAACCTCCGGACATCTTCCAGATATTGCGAAGATCCTTGCACTGGCCTTTGTAATAGGACGCAAGATAACTGAGTATGATACCGTCTTTTTTTCCGAGACTTATACAGTATATTGCGGATGCTGTAAGAAGTTCGTCCTCTTCTTCAAGCCCCGAAAGCTGACGGTCCAGAAACGTCTGCATATATCTGGGATCCGCAAAATAGGGGCCGCAGGCTTTGATAAGGTTATATATGGGTGTATAGTCCGGTGCCATAAGCATAAGCCTCATCAGCTCACACCTGTCGGATACAGACATTTTTTCGGGTCTTAAATGGGATATTCCGTTTACCAGAGATGTCCTCTCGCCCCTTGAAGCAAGATAATCAAGTATCTTCAGGCGGTACATGTAAACGGTATCCGAATCCAGTTCTTCGCTGGATGACAGATTCTGGTATCTTAAGATATTACCCTCATTTATATCTTCCTCACCTTTTACGGAGGAAAGGACATACATATTGAATCTGTCGTTATCATATACACAGTCGGAAACAGCCTTAAGGAACTTACCCGGAAGCATTAACTTTTCAAGGGTATAGTCCGCACTTCTTACGAATCTGTTTCCCGCGGTATCTTCCAGAGCGATGATGTAGTCGTTTCCGTAAACCGACACCCATCCGCTTCCGTCAGTAAGTTTATATTCCCAGGGATGTCTGAAACCTTTCTGGTAAACATATGCCTTTACAAATCTGGGATTTGATGACTGAAGCCAGACACTGAAAAGCATATCCGCAAATATCCTTGCATTACTCCTGTCAAGAGATGCGGGGGATATGACATCATAGTAGACACTTGCAAGATGCCTGGTGATTATGCCCTTCCTGATCTGTTCCATGGCAAAATCTTCAATGCGAGGCTTGTACACATCATAAAGATTTCCGATGTCTTTCTTATGTCTGACGATATAGTAATAAAGACTTGCCATATGAGTATCGTCAAGGGTATTGGACATGGAAAAATACTTGAGCACATTTCCGGGGATATCAACAAATGAATCCTCGTCAAGACTCATGACATAGTTTTCATAGAGATTGGTAAGCCTTATATCTTCAAGAACAGCCCTCTTATACCAAAGAGCCGATTCCCTGTCATGCCTGTAGCTTCTGATGAGCTGTGAACATATTTCTTCAAGGATACGGTTATCCGGGCTTACGCCATACATCAGTTCAAGATCCTTGAGAAGAAGGGGAAGAGAATGACGGCTTCTTCCGGATATGAAAAGAAGAACTTCCTTTATCTCCTCACCGAGGATTCCTTTCTTTAATCCGAAAAGGATGGTCTGAAGCGTATACCTGTCGGGTTCTGATGCAAGAGAGGTATTGTCCTTAAGGATCATAACTCCCTCAGCATATATCACGGGGCTGTTGGAACCTTCCTGGCAAAGGGATCTCATAGCTTCCCATAAAGCCCTGACGTCACCGTTTTCCTCATAGCGGACCCTGGCAAAGAGCCACCTTACCCTCCAGTCATCCCTGAATCTTCTGGACATATCCTCGAGATGCCTGCGGGCTCTTTTTTTAATATTCTCATCCTCGCACCAGATCTGGAGATAATCGAGATATGAAACGTCCAGAACGTAGGATTTGGAATTCTTGGCTCTTCCTGCTTCGTTCTTATCCAGAAGTTCGGAAACAAAACCGCAGGTCCATTCAAACTCGCTCTGCCTGCCCTGAAGATATAAAAGGTGTGCCTGCATGAGTTTTGCGGTAATGCTGTATTCATCAAGAGTAAGGAGCTGGTCCGTAAGCCTGCTCATCTCGGCAATAAAAGAAGCTCCTTCGTGAGTCCCCAGCATATTGCCGATATAACCGTCCATTATCCTTACAAAAAGGGATTTTTTTGCAACACCGGAAGTAAGGGCTCTGGTCTTGGATCCCACACTCAGCCATACAGGTATGGTCAGCTCGGTATATGAATTGTAGAGAATGACCTTGCCGGGATGAAGTCCGGGAGCACAGCCTGAAGGATCGATAAACAGTTTCAGCGAGCATATATTGCCGGAAAAATCAGACTCATTCAGAGACTTGGTCTCGGTGAAAAGGAAATCTCCCTCACACTTTACATTAAGACGGGTATATCCCCATCCGTCCCTTCCAATCTCGATACCTATCTCCTTGAGACCGCTGCCTATTTCTCTTGTGGGAACACTTATCTTTATCTCACTTTCCTTGCAGGAATATGTGACCCTGGTCTTTTTACCGGTATAGATAAGGAATTCCTCAACTGCGATCTCAGATCCTCTCTGCACGGAAAGTGCATTATACGTAAGAATTGTCTGCGTATCGGCATCGGCTATCACATG
>ONTX01000181.1 GCA_900320825.1 uncultured Lachnospiraceae bacterium
AAATTCAATACCGTTTTCCCTCACGGCATCAAGAACATTTCCTTTAGTCCCCACGCTTCCGTCTTCGCTTGCGACATATGTGTCGGAATACTTTTTGAATTCATCCAAAAGGAATGTCTTGTCGTCACGGTAACCCATTACAGAGATCACCTTTACGCCTGCTGCCTGAAGTTCCTTTGCCAGTTGTAACATGGGAGGAACTCCGATCCCACCGCCCAAAAGCAATGCACGGGTATTTCCGTTCCCGATTCCTTTTATCTTCTCTATGTCGTATCCGTTTCCCAAAACGCCCAGAAGACTTACTTCATCGCCTTCTTTTAAGCGTGAGAATTCATCAGTTCCCTTACCTGCAACCCTGTAGACCAGTCTGATGCTTTTCTTATCATCGGATACTCCGCATATACTGATGGGTCTAGGAAGAAGAAGAGAGGCGTTATCCGTGAACACACCCACAAACTGTCCGGCATGTGCATCTGCGGCAATCACGGTTTCTATGTTCAGATCATAGATCCCCGGTGCCAGAACTTTTTGTGATATTACTTTACCTTTAGTCTTTGATTTCATTTTTACTCTTTTCGCATGATCATTTCCGGGTAAACAGCCCGTATGATCAGTCTTCGTTATTCCTGTATACGATCTTCCCGGATGCTATGGTGCAGCACACCTTTCCGGTCAGTTTTCTTCCGATAAAAGGTGTATTGTGTGCCTTGGATGCAAAATCATCCTCAACAACCCATTCTTTTTCGGGATCGATAAGTGTGATGTCCGCGGGACCGCCCTCGGCAATATATCCCGCATCAAGATTATAGACCGATGCAGGGCCTGTTGTCATCAGTCTGATAAGGTCCTCCATCGACAGATATCCTTTTTTTACCAGTTCCGTGATACCGAGTCCAAGTGCGGTTTCAAGTCCTATTATACCGCTGGGGGCCTTGGTGATATCCCTTGCTTTCTCTTCGGATGTGTGTGGGGCATGGTCCGTTGCGATCATGTCTATGGTTCCATCCTGAAGACCCTTTATTATGGCAAGTCTGTCATTTTCCGTTCTGAGAGGAGGGTTCATCCTGGCCATTGTACCCTTCTCCATGACCGCATCCTCGGTAAGTGTAAAATGATGCGGAGTTGCTTCAGCATGAACATTCAGTCCGTTTTTCTTTGCCATGCGAACCGCATCAACCCCTTCAGCGGTTGAAATATGCTGTATGTCTATGCATGCCCCGGTTCCTTTTGCAAGTTCAAGATCCCGTCTTATAAGTGTATACTCAGCCTCCGCCGGCGAACCTCCTATTCCGAAATACTCCGACGCTCTTCCTTTGTTGACACCGTTGTCGGAAATCATTGAGGGATCTTCTTCGTGAAGGCTTACCGGTATTCCGCACGCAGCAGCTTTCAAAAATACCTGAGTGAGGAGTCCGTGATCCGTTATGGGAAGTCCGTCATCCGTCACGCCCACGGCTCCGGTTTTATGAAGAGATGCTATATCCGTTATTTCTCTGCCCTTCATACCCATACTGGCATTGCAGGTGACATATATATGGATATCTTCCTCCGAAGCTTTTTTCTTCATATACTCGAGAGTTTCGATATTGTCACAGCAGGGCTTTGTATTACCCATCATGACAACGGATGTATATCCACCCTTTGCTGCAGATGCCGCTCCCGTATGGATATCCTCTTTTTCCGTAAAACCGGGATCCCTGAAATGCACATGCACATCAACAAATCCCGGTGACACTATAAGTCCCGCCGCATCCATTACCTCGTCAAATGTCTCCGGATCGGCTCCGTCTCCTGCAGTGCGGTAAAATATCTTTTCAACCTTTCCGTCACATATTACAAGATCCGCTTTTTCATTGGTACCACTTTTCGGATCTATAAGAGTTCCATTTTTAATCAGCAGTCTGCTCAATTTCTTTCTCCCTCAAATATTCTGCGGCGTCGTCCGGAATATCGTCAAGGCTCTCACTTCCGATATCAACATTAACAGGTTTCTTCTTAAACAGAATATCATATATCACGGGAACAATGAACAGTGTCATTAATGTGGCATACGCAAGTCCGCCTATGATAACGATTCCCATTCCTTTTCCAAGCTGTGATGAAAGGGAATCACCTATACAAAGGCTGGCCTCTGCCAGGATAGTGGTCATTGCAGTCATAAGGATGGGACGCATCCTGGTCTTGCCTGCCGCGATAAGGGCATCATGCCGGGACAGTCCGCCTATACGCAGCTGGTTTGTATAATCGATATACACGATACCGTTATTAACTACCGTTCCCATGAGGACCATCAGTCCCATCAGACACATCATTGATATGGGTTCGCCGGTGATCCAGAGTCCGAGGAAACCTCCGGTAAACGCAAGAGGCACGGTAAAGAGGATGATAAAGGGGCTTAAAAGGCTCTGGAACTGTGCCACCATGATCAGGTATACAAGAGTAAGTCCCAGTGCCAGTACAAGAGCCATCTGCTCTATCATCTGGGTGGTGGTTTCGGTCTCACCGCCTATATCCATGGTATAACCGCTGGGAAGTTCATATTTTTCAAGAAGAGGTGTCAGTTGTCTTGCAAGGAGTGCATTATTGTATCCCTCATCCGCATCGGCGGTCACGGTGACATAGTAACTCATATTGAGTCTGTCTATCTCGTTCTGGCCGGGTTCGGTCACAAGTTTTGCATAATTACTGAGAGGCTCATCCCTGGTAATCTCGTTGTCATCCTCATCCTTATCATCTATGGTAAAAAGATAATCCATTACATTTTCGGTATCCAGAGGATCCAGATCCGTAACTATCTCAACGTCTATGGTATCGCCTGCAAGATTGATGCTGGTAGCTATATTTGAATTGTTCACCTTTCCGTAAATTGCCTGATAGATCTGCGCAACGGTAAGTCCGTCCTCTATGGCCGCATCCCTGTCGATGTACATATGCATTATCTGCTTGGCGTCTTCGTTTCCGTTTGATATATCAACATAGCCCGGAACCTGTGCGATGATCGCCATGATATCTTCACTAAGGCGGTAAAGTTCTGAAACATCGTCTCCGAAAAGTGAGATTGAAAGACCGCTTCCCAGCAGTTCATCCATGGAGTCCATTCCTGATGTGATGGAAAGATCACCCTTAAGTCCCTCTGCAGACTGTTCCATTCCTGATATGATCTTTCCGACCTCCGCTGCTCCTGCTTCCTCGTTTTCACAAAGAACCATTATTGAAAATGAGTCATATGCATCGGATGTGGTTCCAAGCATAAGTGCCATATCGGAATTACCGCTCATTACACATACGCTCTTTACACCTTCAATCTTCGACATCCTTGATATCATCTCGGACATATCGGCATAGCATTCTTCCCTTGTCATATCTTCGTCATAGACCACGGATCCTTCTATCTGGGAAGATGATGCATCCGGTATCATGACTATTCCTGAGGTGAGAGCTATAAGTATACTGAAGACAAGAAGTACGACAGCCAGGGCAAGAGGAACTATCTTGACCTTAAGGCACAGTCCGAGAAGCTTTCCGTATGCATCCAGCACTTTGTCAAAAATTTTATGTTCCTTGGGCTTGGTCCTTTTAAGAAGCGTTGAGCAGGCCGCGGGGACCACCGTCATGGAAATAAGGAGCGAAGACAGAAGGGTATATATTATGGTAAGTGCCAGGGGCATCATCAGTTCCCTGATAAGGCCTTCCGTATATACCATGGGGAAGAATACGCAGATGGTGGTAAGAGTTGATGCGGTAACTGCACCAAATACCTGTCTCGCACCCTGAACCGAAGCTCTCGGGGCTTCTATCCCCCTGCCCCTAAGCCTGTAAATGTTTTCCATTACAACAATGGAGTTATCAACGAGCATACCTATACCAAGGCTCATTCCAAACAGACTCATCATGTTGATGGAAACGCCGCTGAAATACATGGCAACAAGAGCGGTAAGAACGCTCAGAGGAATACTTATGGCAACTACGATGGTGGGGAGCACGTCCTTTAAGAAGAGTGCAAGTATAAGTATGGCAAGTCCTGCACCTATTAGCATGTTCTGGACTACGACCGAAAGTATCATTTCGATATATGCACCCTGGTCCACCATATTGGTTATGGTAAGTCCGGGATATTTTTCTTCAAGTCTCGTGATCTCTTTATTGCAGGCATTTGCAACATCATTTGCACCTGCCTTGCTGCTCTTAAATACGCTGAGAATTATTCCGTCTTCATTATCTATCTTTGTAAAGGTGACATCGGCATTGTCGATGAGGACAACATTTGCCACATCCTTAACCTTTACAACACCCACTCCGTCCAGCTTTACAAGAGGTGCTTCACTTACTTCGTTTATGTCTCCGAACTCATTTCCTATTTTAAGCAGCCAGGAATTGTCCTCGGGATCATCTATGTATCCCACGGGCATATCGAAGTTTTGGGCATAGATAAGCTGTGACAGTGTCTGGATGGAGATCAGTTCATCCGAGTTTGCTTTTTTCAGTGCTTCACGCCTTTGCACCTCGAACTGATCCAGACCGTCCTGAAACTGCTGTACAGCATCGTTGTAGGAATCCCAGCCCTCATTGATCTTATCCTGGGCATCATGGATCTGGTCGTATCCGTCATTGATCTGATCGTAGCCGTCCATTATCTGGTCGTATGCGTCATTGATCTGATCCTGACCGTTTTCCAGCTGCTCCCTGAGCATTTCAAGCTGTGCATCTGCCGCAGCGATCTGTGCACTTGCTGCACCGAAGGAACTTGCCGCCTCCATTTTCTTTTCTTCCAGATCCGCATAGGATTTTATTCCGGATTTTGCAAGCTGGGCCTTGTACTGGTCAATGATGGTTTTAAGGCCGGCTGCCTCGGCTTCTTTTTCCGCAATAGTCCGTTCTAATGCCTCGTAAGCAGGATAACCGGGGTCCGAAGGATCAGGGATGGGATCCGGTCGCTGGGCTTTGAGCTGTGTAATGGCACCCTGGAGCACATCATACTCAGCCTGATAAGTATTCATCTTATCCAGGGCATCACTGGCCTTGGCAAGAGCTTCATAGGCATCATTCTTTGCAGATTCAAGTTCACGCTTTTTATCTTCCAGTTCCTTGCGCTTATCATCAACTTCATTGATATTGTCAACAAGTTCGAACTGGGAATCTATAAGA
>ONTX01000399.1 GCA_900320825.1 uncultured Lachnospiraceae bacterium
TATTCCACAGGATCTCATGACCGCTGAAAACGAAGCAAAAGAATTCTTCCGCCATAAGGCTGCTATAGACGCAATCCATGAAATCACAAAGGACCTTGATCAGTCTTCACCTGAATATTCTATACACACTGGCAAAATCAAACCGTTACGCAAAGCCGCCGATGGTCATAAGGCTGCATATTTTGGTATGCTATATAAACTGTCAAAAGATATTATTGATAAGCTTGACCCACTCCTGGAAGAGAAGATCAATGACGAGAACTATTACGATAAGAAATACAAAAGGCTGCTCAGGCAATTCGGCGGGACTAAATACGCAACTAAAACAGACACCAGTTCAGATGCTGAACAGGAATTTGAGTTTATTGAACACTTCTTACTTAATCCGGATGCGTAAGTTCAAAGGGCTGAGCGCCATGCTCAGCCCTCTTAGTTTCAATCCTGACACTCCCGCTGTACATATTCCCGGCAGATCCGTTTGGCTTCAGACAGGAAATAATACACATTCCGACTGGTTTCTCCCAGTGCATCTGCCACTTGCTTTACGTCATACCCTTTCTCAAATTTCAACTCAAAAACCTGTAGGATTCGTTCGTTCTTCCGCCGCATTAATTCCCTTATTTCAGCCAGGAACTCATGCCTCAGAACAATGTCTTCCACCGTATCTGGGCTTACTGCCGTTTCCAACTCAGTTTCCATAAGAAGATCTCTGCTTACAGTTCGGCCTGTTCTTACTTTGCCTTCCATACCGAATGGGCATGCGTCACAGTGATAGCATTCCGGGCAGCGGACAAAATCTTTTCGTTTTCCCGGGATCATACAGCGGCAATTCCGTTCCGCCTTTTTCCGTATTGCGTCCATACTCAGTTTCAGATAATCAAAGGTCTTCTCATCGGCCGGCGTCAGATACACTAGGACTTTTTCCGGTCCACTATGCCATGTACGGCATTTGCTACGGGTGACATACAGTGTCTCCAGCTGCCCTTCATCTTCAATCACGATCGGCGCCATCCACACACGCTTCCCTTCCGAAAGCAATCCGCGTACCGTCTCCAATTCTTCTGCCGAAAACCCACGCTCGTTATGTTCAAAATCATAAGTATCAAAATATAATTCCTTTGCCATTACACTTTCCTCCGTTTCGTTTCCGAACGAAGGTCGGTAAAGGCACAGGAAATAATGCTGCAACCATCAAACGCCCTCCGTTCGAAAGTTGCAGCAGCTGACCAAAACCTGCTGCGTTTCAGCTGTCAGCCAGATCTTTGGTCAGATGCCGGCGTCCCGGCGACCTGACTAACAGCCTTGAAATACCCTTTACATGTAATCAACCTATAAATTCCTGAAAACTGTCTTTCTCAGCAAAACCTCCTTCGTGCATGTAACAATTTCTCCCATACCCGATCTCAGCAGAACATCACGGGACATTCACTGTCCGCATGCTCCATCATGCCTTCACATTCGCGGCAGCACCATGACATTTGCTGTCCTTTTTTTCCTTTTCCCTACTTTCAACCTCTTTCAAAGTCGTTATCATTCAAGGGGTCCAGCGATCGGCATGAAATCAGGATGCTCCCAAGCACAACTCACCGTGCCCTGCAAAGCCTTACTCTGCCTAGTTCTCAGCCACCAGGACAGATCATGTCATATCTCGGTGAACCGTCGGTAAAAGTGATAATCATCTCCTGTTCCTTCTTAGTGCTTTTCCTTGTCAAATACCCTTGCTTGGCTTTATAATGAAGTGTCTAACTGGTCTTCATATACAAGCCATTTACCCAGCACCTTTTCGTGTGCCTATTGGATAATACATCCCTGAAAGCGCTATTCCCCGGACATAAAATCGGACATTATCCAGACAAGACAGGACATTCTTTGGACAAGCCCGGACACATCCGGACAAGTCTTTTGTTAGGAGAGAAAACACACTTGAACTACAGTGAATTCTTAACTGCTTTTTATGTGCCGGAGGTAGGTGGCGGCCTTATAGGCTTTAACTCAAAAAACACAATCCCGCTCTTTTTTATTCAGAACGGGTTAAGAGACGATTATAATAAAGAATTTATTGAACAATCTGAAAGCACATATACTAAATGGCTTACGGGAGCCAGAAAACCCTCATCTACTTTCTGGGCTGAAGCAGCAAACAAGCTTTATCCAAGAAGTCTTGAACAAAGCTTGCTGAATGCCCTCAATCCGGCAGCATTTGACAGCATTTCTAAATCATTTGGCCTTCCTGTTTCACCAGACAACATAAACAAAGCCCAACTTGCCCATGCTATAGCAAAACAATTCGCAGCATTAGCTACAGGACGAGGACAAGCCGACAACATCATCCCTGCTGAATACAATAAAACGAGCACTGCAACTATCAGCAACAACACATTTGAGCCCTATTTAGGCAGAGCATGTCAAAAGCTCCGTTGGTTAAAGCCACTTGAAGAAGATGCTGGCCTTATAAAGGATCTCTACGTATGTAACAATCTCGGAAAAACAGCAGCTGCATTTCCTTATAGAGTACGCGGCAACTACATTGAAAATGCAACTTTACCAACTCTACAACACTATGATAAACATACCGAAACAAATCATATTCTCATTATTGGCGCCTGTGGTTATGGAAAAACTCTGATGCTTCAACATCTATTCCTTGATGCAGCCGCACAGGCCTCTGAAACAAAAAAACTACCGGTTTTTGCTGAAATCAAAGATTTCATGCCGCGGGACAATGATTTAAAAACGTTTCTCCTGAACTCTATAAAAAAATACGATCCTGATTTTTCAAACGATCTCTTCGATGAACTCCTTACGTGCGGATCCGTTCAAATTCTTCTTGATGGACTTGATGAAATGGATCCACAAGAAACACGATTCTTTCAACAAAAACTATCTGAATTCCAAGCACTATATTCGCAGAATCAGATAATTATCACATCGCGTCAATGTGCTGCGCTTAGAGGTATTCGGTTATTTTCAAAGCTATATATACACCCGCTTACAGATGAGCAGGTATCCACTCTCATTGACAAACATCTTACTGCTCTATCGGATATGGATGCAAAAGAAACAATATATGCATTTATGAATCCCCATACCGGCTATATCAAGCCAAATAGTTTCATTGCAACAAATCCTATGCTATTGACGCTCCTGATCACAAAACGCCATGAACTACAGGACATGCAAAGAGATATGATCACATTCTATGCGTGTATGTATGATGCACTCGTTCGAGTCCACGACTTAGAAAAAGAAGCATTTGGTCGATTCTTTCACAGTGTTATTGATCCCGATGAGTTTACTGAAGCATTTCGTATATTTTGCGCCATTTCATATTTGAATGGAACATACGAATTTACACACCAGTCTTTTGAGAAGTATTTCAAAGAAATAAAACAACAATTCAAGCCTCAAAATCCGGCTCGCTTCACTCCCACAACTTTTTTACATGATGTATGCTCAACAGCCTGTATGATGTATGAAGAAGCAACCGGTGTATATTATATTGATCCTGGCTTCCAAGATTACTTCTTTGCTTCGTATTATTACAATCAAGATTCTGATGCCACCAAAGCTATGGCGCAGCAATTATCCATCAAAACCATGAACGATATTCGAAACCTTAATGCGCTTATGATGCTACACCAATTATCTCCTGAGAAAACAGAAGTATGCATTATACTTCCACTACTCAAAGACATCTTTGACAATAGTACCGATGAGCAAGCTTTCCTGAAATATCTATCAGCCGGATTTGATCATATAACTTTCCCGGTTCTCGATGAATTAACGATTTCACCGTACATTCAGAAGACAGGAACAAGAAACTTTCTTCCCCCACGAGATTACAACCACTTAAGTAACATTATCCTGGCACTTACCCAAACAATAATCAAAAGACCTCCCATTTTTACAGTAACATCTCCTCAACTACAAGCACCTTACACACGCTATGCAACCCACTTCCTAGCTGCTACAACAATATGGCTTAGAGAAAAAGAAACCGAACCGGGCTATACATCCCTCGGTTCAGTAAAAGTGGATATCAAGCATAAAGATGACAAAAAATACTTTGACTCCCTTGAATCATCGCCCGTTCTTATAGAAGATGATAATGGTAATCCTGTATGCTTCGGATATGAATGTACCATCAATCCAAAAACAATTCATGAAGATCCTGAATTGCTGGAGGCCTTCCTTAAAATGTGTATGCGTACTCCAACAAATACAATATTCAATGATTTGAAAGATTATTATCACAAAACAGCTGAAAAGCAACGCAAAAACGAGTACAGATAATAGCAGGAGGTATTCATCATGGCTATAATTAACAAAAAAGAACAAGAACGAGAAGAACTACACCGTGCCATCTGGGCAATCGCAGACGATCTCCGCGGTGCTGTTGATGGCTGGGACTTCAAACATTATGTTCTGGGCGCCATGTTCTATCGCTATATATCTGAAAACCTTATTAACTACATCAATGATGGTGAACATGCTGCCGGAAATACAAGCTTTGATTATGCTAAGCTTACAGATTCAGAAGCAGAAGAAGCTCGAAAAGGGTTAGTTGAAGAAAAGGGATTCTTCATTCTGCCCAGTGAGCTTTTCTGTAATGTATGTGCTAAAGCCGGCAGAGGAGAAAACTGGCAATTGCCAAACGGTACCGAACAGCTTTTAAACGAAAAACTAGAAGAAGTATTTAATCATATAGAAGACTCCGCAAAGGGAAGCGAATCAGAAAATGACTTTGCCGGCCTATTTGACGATTTCGATGTCAATAGCAACAAACTGGGTAGCACTGTCATCAAACGTAATGAGCGCCTTGCAAAGCTCCTTTGTGGTATCGCAGATATGAATCTTGGTTCAGTAAAGGATCATGAAATTGATGCCTTTGGCGATGCTTATGAGTATCTCATGACAATGTATGCCTCTAAAGCTGGTAAATCTGGCGGAGAGTTTTTCACACCTGCTGATGTTTCCGTTCTTCTCACCAGGCTTGGTACAGTAGGAAAAACAAAAATTAATAAGGTTTATGATCCCGCATGTGGATCCGGCTCCTTATTGCTCAAAGTTAACACCGTGCTCGGAAAAGATGCTGTACAAAATGGTTTCTTTGGACAGGAAATCAACATAACCACATATAACCTCTGTCGTATCAATATGTTTCTCCATGATATCGACTTCGATAAGTTTGACATCGAATGCGAAGATACATTGATCAGTCCGCAGCATTGGGATGATGAACCTTTCGAACTTATTGTTTCCAATCCTCCATATTCCATCAGTTGGGACGGAGATGATAATCCGCTCCTTATCAATGATCCCAGATTCTCCCCCGCCGGTGTACTGGCCCCTAAAAGCAAAGCTGACATGGCATTCATCATGCACAGTCTCGCCTGGCTTGCACCCAACGGTACAGCAGCAATTGTCTGTTTCCCCGGTATAATGTATAGAGGTGGCGCCGAACAGAAAATAAGAAAATACCTTGTTGATAACAATTTCGTAGACTGCGTTATTCAACTACCAGAAAATCTTTTCTTCGGCACACCTATCGCCACATGTATCATGATTATGAAGCGTGGCAAATCAGACAACAAAGTCCTCTTCATAGATGCTAGTAAGCAATGCGTGAAAATCACAAACAACAACAAACTACTTGAAGAACATATCGATACCATTGTTAAAGCATATACAAATCGCAATGACATAAACCATCTATGTAAACTCATTGATCATAGTGAAATCAAAGAACAAAAATATAATTTGTCTGTTAATACCTATGTCGAACCTGAAGATACAAGAGAAAAAATAGACATTGCAAAACTCAATGCTGACATAAAAGAAATCGTCGCACGTGAACAATCTTTACGTGATAAGATCGACGAAATCATTGCAGAAATAGATATTTAACGGAGGATATATTATGAGGGTATATATTATTAGAAAAAAAGATGGCGTTCGCGCATCTGGTGACTATGATCCCAAAACTAATGAACTCATTGTATTAGCTGGTTCTATTCTGTCAAAAGACATCTCATACACTGCTAAATTTCGTGGCGCTAAAAGCGTTGAAAAAGCCAGAGATGGTATCGTAAAGGAACGCATACTGCAGCAAAATGTTACATTCAAAAGCGCATCTACAGCAGGGAATTTTGTAACTGGAAGAAGCACAAACGGATTATTAGTCTGGAAAAACGACGAGGGACTATCTATCAAAGAATATCTGTCCAGGAGCTAAAAGCCATGTATTCATTACAAGAATTGATCCATCATTACTGTCCTAATGGCGTACAACGAGTACAAATATCAGAAATAGGTACACTAACACGCGGCAAAAGATTTGTTCACGCTGATGCCGTTGATGTTGGCATTCCATGCATCCACTACGGTGAATTGTACACATACTATGGTATTTCAACATATAAAACCAAATCGTTTGTACGTCCTGAATTAGCTAACAAGTTAAGGTATGCACATAAAAATGACGTTATAATTGTTGGTGCTGGTGAAAACAATACTGATATCGGCATCGCTGTTGCATACCTCGGTGACGAAAATATAGCAGTGCATGATGCCTGTTATATTCTCACTCATAATTACGATCCTAAATACATTTCATACTGTTTGCGGACTGAAGACTATCATTGTCAAATAAAGAAATATGTCACATCAGGCAAAATATGTGCAATCTCTGCTGAAGGAATCGGTAAAGCACTTATCCCAATCCCTCCTATTGAAATACAACACGAAATAGTTCGTATACTAGATACATTCACAGAGCTTACAGCAGAGCTTACAGCAGAGCTTACAGCAGAGCTTACAGCAAGACAAGTTCAATATGATTATTACAAGCATTTATTGCTAACAAATATTGCATATACAACTAAGCATAAAATATCAGATTTATGCAAAGTATCTAGAGGAAAAGTAATCTCAAAAAATGATCTTATGGATAATCCTGGTATATATCCTGTTTACTCTTCTCAAACAGATAATAACGGAGAATTTGGTAGAATATCAACTTATATGTATGATGGCCATTATTTAACATGGACAACAGATGGCGCAAATGCCGGTACAGTTTTCTATAGAGAGGGAAAATTTAACATTACAAACGTTTGTGGTTTACTTACAGTGAATGAAAATTTAGTAAATATCCGTTATCTTTATCACATTCTCTCAACAGAGGCCCCTAAGCATGTTAACAGAGGAATGGGAAACCCTAAACTTATGAGTAATGTTATGAGTTCTATCGTTATTCCCGTACCACCTATTGAAGAGCAAAAACGTATTGCATTCATATTGGATAGTTTAGAAACAATATGCTATAACTTCAGCACAGGACTTCCCGCTGAAATTGCCGCCCGTAAAAAGCAATATGAGTATTATCGTGACAAGCTGCTTTCCTTCAAAGATATTTCTTGATCGGAGGAATCATCAATGCCCTACTTCAACATCGTCGCCGAATCCAATGAAGATACCGTTGTGGCAGAATACAACCCTGTGAAATCCCGCTCCGACAGTTATCAATCTGAAGCTGAATTGGAACAGGAATTTATTCGTATGCTCGGCGAACAGGGCTATACATATCTCCCCATTCACACAGAAGCAGACTTGGTTGCCAACCTCCGCACACAACTTGAAGAATTAAACAAATACCATTTTTCAGATTCTGAATGGGATCGATTTTATAAAACATGCATTGCTAACCCCAATGAGCACATAGAAGAGAAAGCTGCCAAGATACAGGAAGATTATGTGCAAGTTCTAAAGCGTGATGATTCAATGACAAAGAACATCATGCTGATCAATAAAACAGACATTCATGCAAACCGTCTACAAGTAATAAACCAATACGAGAATGGCAAAGAGCAAGGCGCCACTTATGATAACCGTTACGATGTCACCATTCTAGTTAATGGTCTTCCTCTCGTTCACATCGAACTCAAACGTCGCGGAGTTGCTATTCGCGAAGCTTTTAATCAAATCGAACGTTATCAACGAGATTCATTTTGGGCAGGTTCCGGCTTATTCGAATATGTACAGATCTTTGTCATATCCAACGGAACACATACAAAATACTATTCAAACAGCACCAGAAGTAACGTAATAAAGGAAACAGCAAGCAAAAACACAAAGAAAGGAAAAACCAGCAACAGCTTTGAATTTACTTCTTATTGGGCTGATTCTAATAACAATGTCATACCAGATCTCATTGACTTCACCAAAACATTCTTTGCAAAGCATACCTTGCTTAACATTCTTACACACTATTGCGTATTCACAACTGAAAAAATGCTCCTGGTTATGCGCCCTTATCAAATCACAGCCACAGAGCGTATTCTTAATCGGATAAAAATAGCATACAACTATAAAAAATACGGCAGCATTGCAGCAGGCGGATACATTTGGCACACCACCGGTTCAGGAAAAACGCTAACCTCCTTCAAAGCGGCCAGACTGGCTTCTCAACTTCCCTTCATTGATAAAGTCCTTTTCGTTGTGGATCGTAAGGATCTGGACTATCAGACTATGAAGGAATATGACCGTTTCGAAAAACATGCTGCTGATAGCAATATATCCACTGCAGTACTTGCAAGACAACTCCGCGACCCCAAATCACATATAATTATTACTACTATCCAAAAACTCTCCACCTTTATTAAAAAGCACCCTGTACATGAAGTATACTCTAAACAAATGGTCATCATATTTGATGAATGTCACCGCAGTCAATTCGGTGACATGCATGCTGCCATAGTGAAGTACTTTAAAAACTATTATATGTTCGGTTTTACCGGAACACCTATTTTTTCCGTCAACGCCGGCATAGCTCGAAAAACGCAGTACTTTACTACTGCACAGACTTTCGGCGACCGTCTTCATATATACACCATCGTTGATGCTATAAATGATAAAAACGTTCTTCCCTTCCGTGTTGACTATATTAAAACCATGGAAGCAGAACCAGACATGGATGATGAACAAGTTTGGGATATAGACCGGAAAAAGGCATTTAACGCTCCTGAACGCATATCGTTGATAGCAAACTATATACTCGATCACTTTGATCAGAAGACTTATCGTGGCGATAAATCTTATGTATTTAATGCATTAACCAACATATCTGAAGTTGCATCCGCAAGCAGAGGTAAAGTAGAAGAAATAAAGCGTAAACAGAGATTGAACGGCTTCAACTCTATTTTCGCTGTTTCTTCCGTCCCAGCGGCAAAACTCTATTATGACGAGTTTAAGTCAATCATTAAAAACGATCCCACAAAGAATATAAAAATCGCTACAATATTCAGCTACAATGCTAATCAAGAAGAACTTGAAGGTATGCTCGATGAAGAAAACCCTGAAGATACTTCTGCATTAAATACAAATGATCGAGATTTCCTCGAAGCAGCCATTCAAGATTACAATAAAATGTTTGGAACTGCATACGATACATCTAGTGAGAAATTCCAAAATTATTATCGCGATGTATCTCTCAGGATGAAAAACAAAGAGCTGGACCTACTAATTGTTGTCAACATGTTCCTCACAGGGTTTGACGCCACAACTCTCAATACTCTTTGGGTCGATAAAAACCTTAAGATGCACGGTTTAATCCAAGCTTTCAGTCGTACAAACCGTATTCTCAACAGCATTAAAACATTTGGTAACATTGTGTGCTTCCGCAATCTCCAAAAACGTGTTGATGCGGCTATTGCCTTATTCGGTGATAAAGATGCAGGTGGCATTGTTCTTCTCAAAACCTTCGAAGACTATTATGAAGGATATTTTACCGAGGATGGGAAACCTGTACCAGGATACCGTCAACTCATCCAGGATCTAACAACAAGATTCCCTCTCTCTGTTCCACAAATTATTGGTGAACAAAATCAAAAAGATTTTATTGCTCTATTTGGAGCTATTCTCCGTATGCGCAATCTGCTAGTCTCCTTTGATAAATTTGCTAATCGAGAATTGCTATCTGAAAGAGATCTTCAGGATTATCTTGGCAGATATCAAGATCTGCGAGACGAATGGAAACGCAAACGCGAAAACGGAGAGCTGACGAATATCAATGATGATATTGTTTTCGAAATAGAACTTGTTAAACAAATAGAAATCAATATTGACTATATTCTTATGCTTGTAAAAAAATACCATGACTCACATCAATCTGACAAAGAAATACTCATCACCATCAACAAAGCCATCGATGCCAGCCCTGAACTCCGTAGTAAGAAAGACCTCATCAACTCCTTTATTGCTGGTCTCAATGATATTGATGATATCATGATTGAATGGAATAACTTCGTCTCCAAAAAGCGCGAAGAAGAATTGGACGCTATTATACAAGAAGAAAAGCTTAATCCCCAAGAAACACGTAATTTCCTTGTCCATGCATTCCGAGATGGCGAAGTAAAAACAACGGGTACTGATATAGACAAAATTATGCCGCCGGTCTCTAGATTCGGTGGTTCTGGAAGAGAAGCGAAAAAACAGACGATTCTTAATAAACTAAAAGGTTTTTTTGATAAATACTTTGGCATCGGCACTACTTTACAAAATGATAGCAAGGAGGACTAAAACCAATGGATGGAAAAGTCTTATCAACGAACCGTTTTGACTGGGCCCCCTTCTATCATGATTTTGCAAAGGCTATACTACCGTTCCGCAATAACCAACCAGCCCTAATCGAAGGTCTGAAAGAAGCCTTCCATAAAGCCGGGATCAAAGTACCGACGCTGGATGATGACGGCACAATTGAACACATGGATCCA
>ONTX01000141.1 GCA_900320825.1 uncultured Lachnospiraceae bacterium
ATGCTATGTAATCAAGGAAAAAGAGAGGCTCGGCGCCTGCGCAGGCTACATCGTTAACACACATTGCAACACAGTCGATACCGATCGTATCATGCTTATCAAGCACCATTGCAGCCTTAAGCTTCGTTCCCACTCCATCCGTTCCGGAAAGAAGGATGGGCTCTTCCATTCCCTTAAAAGCTGCTGCGGAAAATGCACCTGAAAATCCTCCCAATCCTCCGCAGACTTCAGGTCTGTTAGTACCCGCAACATATTTTTTAATAAGTTCTACCGATCTGTAACCGGCTTCAATGTCTACGCCTGCTGCCTTGTAATCGAGTGCCATGTTTTTCTCCTTAATAGATTATTTGTCGAGATACTTTTTATACCCGATCTCCTGAAGCTTTGCGTCCTTGTCCTGAACCTGCTTCTTAAGATCAGCAGAATACTTTTTGAGTTTTCCCAGAAGCTTCTTATCCGATACCGCAAGGATCTTGGCAGCGAGAAGTCCGGCATTTGCTCCTCCGTTTATGGCAACGGTGGCAACAGGAATGCCGCTGGGCATCTGAACTATGGAATAAAGAGAATCCCTTCCTCCGAGAGAGGTTGTATGCATAGGGATTCCGATAACAGGCATGGGGAATATTGCCGCACACATTCCGGGAAGATGTGCTGCCATTCCGGCACCTGCAATGATCACTTTGAAACCTCTTTTTTCAGCAGATGAAGCATATTCAAAGAATACATCCGGCTCTCTGTGAGCGGAAATGATCTTCATCTCATAACCGATACCGAGCTTATCGAGTATCTCGGCTGCTTTTGCCATAACAGGCATATCGGAATCGCTTCCCATGACGATACCTACCTCGATGGGAGCTTTTTTTGAAGAAGTACTCATTTTCCTAACCTTTAACCTTCCTATTTTCAACAAAAATCATCAATATTTTACTAAAATAAAGGTCTGTATGCAATAGAGCCCTATGAGGGCATCCACAGCAAAAATGCCGAGATAAACAGTGAAACCGAATTGACGATTATCCCTATCACTCCCGTGATATGAAATGAATCCGGTATCCTGACAGCATAGACTCCCATGAACCAGCCCACAAGTGCATAAAGTGTCGCCAGTGCACAGCCGACACCGAAAGAAGCAGGCACATCCCCGCTGACAAGATAACTGCAATAGATCCCGTAAATAAGGGAAAACAGCGCTATCAGCCCCAGTATCATGGACATTATTCCAAGGTAGGGATGACGCCTGTTTGTAAACCTTAAATGTCTGCGCATATCATCAGAACATTATCTTGGATCTGGACATAAGGAGCTTTGCTCCGCTGATCACGAGAACTATTCCCGCAGCAAGGCCAAAAACCATGGTAACTATTCCAATGGCAAGATCCCATGCACCCGTTGTTCTGACTACTTTATAGATCTTCTCTTCTTCCACTTTAAAAAACCTCCGTAAATCCGCCGCAAAAGCGACAATCACACAGCTCCGTACTGTGCATAATACTCATCAAGGGCTTTCTTGATATCATCATCTATCCAGACTTTACCCTGTCTTTCTACTCCATAAAGATACTCGGTCACTTCCTTCATGTTAACGATGGCAGCAGTATCAAATCCGTAAGTCTCCCTGATCTCATCAAGGGCACTCTTATCTGAATGAAGACCCTTTTCCATACGGTTCAGGGAAACAATAAGCCCCTTTATGGTGACATTTCCCTGAGCTTTGAGCACGGGGAATGTCTCTTCAATGGACTTTCCGGAAGTGGTGACATCTTCTATCATCACTACCCTGTCTCCGTCTGACAGCTTGGATCCAAGGAGTATTCCGGTATCTCCGTGATCCTTGACTTCCTTGCGGTTTGAACAATATCTGACATCGATACCGTAAAGTTTGGAATATGCGATGGCAGTTGCGACAGAAAGGGGAATTCCCTTATATGCAGGCCCGAAAAGGACGTCAAAATCGTCCCCGAAGTTGTCATGTATGGCCTTTGCATAATACTCGCCCAGCGCCATGAGCTGGGATCCGGTTACATAAGCTCCCGCATTCATGAAAAAGGGTGATTTACGACCGCTCTTAAGCGTAAAATCACCAAATTTAAGAACCTGGCACTTTATCATAAAATCAATAAATTCCTGCTTGTAGCTTTCCATAGATTCTTTCCTTTATTAAATATTTTCAACTCATTCATTTTAACAATTTGCCTCCCCGTTTTCAACCACGATAAATGTCATTTGGATTTTCATAACAGGCTCATTTGTGATAAAATACTTTTTGCTGCGAAAACGCACGGAGGCTTTTATGATCAAGACAGAATTAAACGAGCTCAAAAAACTCTACACCCCCAAAAAATGTTCCATCACCAGGATGGCAGGATGCTATGTAGACGGCGAAAAGAACAAAAAAGCCGTTTTTTCCAGATCATTTCTCTCACTTCCCGAAGAAGAAATGTACAAATACCTGGATTTTTTAAAAAAAGCGCTCTCGGGAAATATCGGAAAGACCGCACACACCCTGGATTTTACCAATGAATCCGAAAAACAGGGCGGACAGCAGGATTTTCTCTTAAAGCTGAGGAATTCTAAGCTTGAAGACGAGGGTCTTCTTGATGAGTACTTCGGAAGGATAATCTCCTCTTTTGAATATGTGGGAAACTACCTGATCCTGGTAGTCCACGATGCATATGACGTTCCCGGAAAAACAGCCGACGGAATGGTAAACGACGATGCTTCCGAGGAGGTATATGATTACATCCTTACTGTCATCTGTCCCGTAGACCTTGCGGATGCAGGCCTGTCATTCGACCCCAAATCCGGCGAATTCCATAACAGAAAAAGAGACTGGATAGTGGGAATGCCCGTCCTGGGATATCTGTTCCCCGCATTCAACGACAGGTCTTCTGATATCCACTCCTGTATGTACTATTCCAAGGATGCCGAAAATCTCAACGAATCCTTCATAGATATGATGCTGGGAGCCATTGAGCCCATGACAGCATGCGAACAGAAGGAAACCTTTGAGCAGATAGTCGAAGAGACCCTGGGTGAAGAGTGCAGTTTCACAAGCATTAAAAACATCCACGAAGAAATGACAAGGATGGTTGCGGACTCTGCCGAAAACAATATGCCTCTTACCATGGAAAAGAGCGATATAAGAAACCTTCTTGAAGCCAGCGGATCCAGCAACGAAAAACTAAGCACCTTCGACGACAAATACGAGAAGGTTGTTGCCGAAGACAGGCCTCTTATGATGAGCAACGTCTTCAATTCAAGATCCTTCGACGTAAAGACTCCCGATGTTGTGATAAAGGTAAAGCCGGACAGGACCGACCTTGTAAGCGAGCAGGAAGTCGAAGGCCGCGACTGTATAGTGATCGAATTAAACGGTGACGTTACCGTAAACGGAATAAAGGTATAACCAGGAGGAAATAACATGAACAAGATCGCACTTTTTCTTGCAGACGGTTTTGAAGAGATCGAAGCTCTCACCGTTGTTGATATCTGCAGACGAGCAGGAATCGAACTTGATACCGTATCCATAAACGGAAGACTCGAGGTCAAAGGTTCCCATGACATAAAGGTAAGTGCAGACAAGATCATCCAGGATATCAACAAGGACGACTACAACATGCTGGTTCTTCCCGGAGGAAAGCTCGGCACGGAAAATCTTGAAAAATGCGATGAGCTGCTTGACCTCATCGGATATTACTACGGAGCGGGAAAATATATAGCAGCCATCTGTGCAGCACCCAGCATCTTTGCACACAGGGGATTCCTCATGGGAAGAAGGGCAACATGCTATCCCACTTTTGAAGAAGAACTTGAAAAGAGCGGTGCTCTCTGCACTCACGCACAGGTTGAGATCGATTCCGGCATAATCACCGGACAGGGAATGGGAGCATCCATCCCCTTTGCACTCGCCATAGCAGCTCTTTTTGCAGGACAGGAAAAGGCAGACCAGATTGCTGAGGGAATCGTTTACAAAGCGCCTGCCGGAAATCAGGAATAAAAAATGGAAATCGAAAGAAAGTTTTTAATAGACAAATTACCGGAAAATATAGAACAGTATCCTTTTCACAAGATCGAACAGGCATATCTTTGCACGGATCCTGTGGTAAGGGTCAGAAGGGAAGGGGAAAACTTCTATCTGACATACAAGGGTTCGGGACTGATGCAAAGAGAAGAATATAACTTAAACCTTACGGCCGAAGGTTATAAACATCTCCTTGCCAAGGCGGACGGAAATGTCATATCAAAAACAAGATATCTCATTCCCCTTGAGCATCCGAAGGTTATTCCCGGAACTCCCGAACCTCCCGATGAATATTCGCTTATGATCGAACTTGATGTATTCGACGAGCCCTTCGCACCGCTTATGATGGCAGAGGTTGAATTCGGAAGCGTGGATGCGGCGCAGAACTTTCTTCCTCCCGATTGGTTCGGAAGAGACGTCACATACGAGCCCAAGTATCACAACTCCCATATGGCAATGTCCGGACTTAAGTGATAAAAATGAAAGATCCGCAGGTTTTACTCCTGCGGATCTTTTTTGTATTCCGTATTTTTTATCTTGGAGCCTTCAGTTCATATCGCCCATAAGTTCTGACGAGCCTGTTCATCCTCTTTGAGAGTTTTTCTGTCCAGTCAGAATATATGCTTCTCCACTTCCAGTTATCTCCCAAAGTTGAAGGAAGATTCATTCTGGCTTCATTTCCAAGTTCCAGATAATCCTGAAGAGGAATGATACAAGTATCCGCAACGGATGAATAGCATTCTCTGATAAGGGCTGCGGTAACATCCTTCTTTTTATCGACATCCAGGTATTTCATGATGAACTTCAAAGTCTTCTTATCAACGCTTTGAACCCATCCTGCAGTAGTATCATTATCGTGAGTTCCGGTATATACCACGTAATTTCTGTCGAAATTATGAGGGATATGCTCACTGTCCGCGGCAGGGTCAAAACCGAACTGCATTACCTTCATTCCGGGATAACCGGTACGCTCCACAAGTTTTATTACCCCGTCTGTTAAAAATCCCAGATCCTCTGCAATGACAGGTCTGTCACCCAGCTGCTTTTTCATCTCGGCAAAAAGGTCATATCCGGGACCCTTGATCCATTTACCTCCCCTTGCAGTCTTGTCGCCGTAAGGGATGGACCAGTAGGAATAGAATCCCCTGAAATGGTCGATCCTTACGATATCATACATATCGAAGGATGCCTTAAGTCTTTTCATCCACCATTTGTAACCGGTCTTCTTATGATAATCCCAGTCATAAAGGGGATTTCCCCAAAGCTGACCGTCCTCAGTGAAAACATCGGGGGGACATCCCGCAACAGCTGAAGGATATCCGTTTTCATCGAGTTTAAAGAGTGCGGGATCGGACCATATATCCGCTCCGTCGGGTGATACATATATGGGAATATCTCCGATGATCAATATGCCGTTATCGTTAGCATATTTTTTCAGAGCCTTCCACTGCTCATCAAACTTAAACTGCTGGAATCTGTAAAAATCTATTTCGGATGAAAGATCCTTTTTGTATTTTTCAAGTGCCTTCTTTTCACGGAGTCTTATATCGTCATCCCAGAGAAGGTAGCTCTTCCCGCCAAAATGATTTTTCACTGCCATGTAGAGTGCATAATCATCAAGCCAGGATTTATTCTTTTTGCAGAACGATCCAAAGGCCTTATCTTTTAACAGACCTTTTTTCAAAGCCCTGGAATAAGCCTTCCTGAGAACGGAAAAACGTGAAAAGAAAAGCTTCTCGTAATCCACATACCTGATGCTCCCGCCCCAGTCCATGGAATCGCATTCGGACTTTTTCAAAAGTCCCTCTTCTATCAGAATATCAAGGTCGATGAAATACGGATTGCCGGCAAATGTGGAAAAACTCTGATAGGGAGAGTCTCCGTATCCCGTAGGCCCGAGAGGCAGTATCTGCCAGAGCGTCTGGCCGGATGCCTTAAGATAATCAACCCAGTCATATGCCGCTTTTCCGAAGGTGCCGATCCCATACTCACCGGGAAGACTCGATACCGGAAGCAGAACCCCTGCTCTTCTTATGTGTTCTTTTTTTGCCATTATATAAACCCCTCAAACAGGCACGTAAAAATCTCTCTTTTCCGAAACCGAGATCCTGTGCCACGGAAATCGTTTTCTTGTGTATTGTATAATATGTTGCCGTTAATTGGCAAGTGTTTTTATCACATGTTGTCACGTTTTTTCAGTGAGATCGCAAAGAGAACCGGAACCGCAAGTATCAGGGGATACATATACCGGATATAAACCAGCGGCCCTAAGAAAAGTGTTGCGGTGTAGAACAAAGGATACATTATCAGTGCCGTGCTCCTCCCGTTTTTCCTCAGGATACCCAAGAATACGGTGAAGATAAGGATCCAGAAATAGAATGCAGGCCTGAACAAAAGATTAAGCACGGGCCATTTAAAAAAGCCGTTCTCGTTTATGATATGACCGTAGAGAGTTCTGATATGCGGGGCATAGCAGGTTTCTTTGATGCCGCCTTCTATGACCTCCTCGGTATGGTTGTATGTATGGAGCAGGCCCTTACCGTCTTCCGCACTCACACCGAGAACCTCCGCAAACATCCTGTCCGGAAGATACCAGTAACCTTTGTTCAGAAGAAGGAACGCATCAATAAACTCGTTGGGATAGGCTTTAAAAAGCGCTGTCCATTCATGAATGAAACCCTCCGGCCCATGTTTCCAAAGATCACCTCTGTCAGACAGATTGTTTTTAACCGAATCCGCAAAATAGGGATCATAGTGGAGTGCTTCATTTTCCAGCGGAAGTACCCTGTTTATCATCTCATACTGTTCAGGCGTAAGGTTATCCTTCTGGTTCACATAGGTTCGCATGATCTGCATCATGGGAACACTGTACATTTCCTTATTGTTACCGCGGATAACATCAAAGCCAACTACCATGGCATGCTGGCAAAAGACCGATGATGCAACACAGACGATGATAAGTACAGCAGATGCCAACCTGTCCTTCAGAGACTTCTCATAGATAAAAAAGACCACCGCAAGAACCAGCATCGCATAAACGGAATTTTTACGGAACATATTGGCAAGTATCGCCGTAAGAACGATGGCAACGTTAAGAAGCATCGATCTTTTAATACTCCGTTCATACAATAGGCAGATAAAAAGGAGAAAGAATGCCCCGAAGAGAACGTCCTTGGTCATGATCACGCTCATCAATTCGTGAAGGGGAAGAAGGGCATAGATCACTGTCAGGATAACACCGTAAACCGTTCTTCCGGTAATCCTAACATTAAGGCCGGCAGAATACGCCATGACTGCGGACAGAACAAGGATCTGGAATATGCTTAAAAGCGCCATTCCGGTTTCTATGCTTCCAAGCTTTAATCCAATCAGATAAAATATCCTGATAAGTTCTGTGTGTATAAGAGGCTGATAATCCCAAAACCAGACATGTCCCTTTGACGCTTCCTGGATCTGCCTTCCGAAGTCATAGCTCATTACAGCAGGGTAATAGGCAAGGAACACGGGAATGCGACAGATGACGATGGAAAAAAAACTGATAAGGAAAAACTTTGATGGTTTTACGGATGCTTTTTTCTGATATTCGAAACGTGTAAGATGTGTGAAAACAAAATAAGAAATAACCCCTACAGGGATCATGATAAGAAGGGAAAAAACAAGGATCTTTGCCTTACCGGAAAATCCCGGCAGAGTCATTCCGTATTTTTCAAGTTCATATCCAAGGACAAACGAAAGCCCCATAAGGAAACCAAACAGAGCAGAAAATACGGCTGTCTTTTTATTAAAATGTAATCCCGGTTTTGTCTTCAATACCTGAATTCCTTTTCTCAAGATGATATCTAATGCATTATAACATAAAAGACAGACGCAGTTTTAATACGTTTCATAGTATAATACAGATACAAACAAAGGAACTGTAATAAAAACTTTTTCATCCGGCAAAGGACAGACTCTATGAATGAATCCGTAATGCAGTACAGACAGGACAAACACGGTAACCGGCTCTCCATACTGGGATTCGGATGCATGAGATTTGTCAAAAAAGGGAACAATATCGATTTCGAAGAAGCCGAACGTGAAATAATGGAGGCTTACAATGCAGGTGTGAATTATTTTGACACCGCATACGTATATTCCGGCAGTGAAGTTACCATAGGTGAGATATTCGAAAAAAACGGCATAAGGGACAAGATAAATATAGCAACAAAGCTCCCACAGTACCTTGTAAGCAACAATGCGGCTTTAGACAGATATTTTAACGAGGAACTGTCAAGGCTCAGGACCGATCATATAGATTACTACCTGATGCACCATCTTACCGACATTGCAATGTGGGAAAAACTGAAAAATGTCGGCATCATTGACTGGATCAGGGAAAAGAAGGCATCCGGACAGATCCGCAATATCGGCTTTTCATATCACGGTACAACGGATGGATTTCTTAAGATCCTGAATGATTACGACTGGGATATATGCCAGATACAGTATAACTATTTCGATATAAATACACAGGCCGGAGTGGACGGTCTTAAAGCCGCGGCCGCCAAGGGGATCCCCGTTGTGATCATGGAACCCTTAAGAGGCGGAAAGCTCGTAAATATGCTCCCGGAATCGGCAAAAAAGATAATGAAGGACAGTGACAGAGACTGGTCTCCTGCCGAATGGGGCTTAAGATGGCTGTACGACCAGCCTGAAGTAACCGTTGTACTGTCGGGAATGAACAGCGTTGAAATGGTCCGTGAGAACTGTAAGACCGCCGCAAATGCTCCTGCCGGACACTTTACAGAATCAGATCACAAAACTCTTGCTAAGGTCACAGAAAAGATCAGGGAACTTGAAAAGGTAGGCTGCACAGGATGCAGGTATTGCATGCCCTGTCCCAAAGGTGTCGATATCCCGGGAGCCTTCAGATGCTACAATGCCATGTTCATCGAGTCTAAGAGCGAAGGACGTTTCCAGTATGCGCAGACCGTAGGACTGACCAGAGATCCGGGATTCCCCAGTCAGTGCATAGAGTGCGGAAAATGCGAGATGCACTGCCCCCAGAACATCCCCATAAGAGAAAAATTAAAGGAAGCAGACAAGGCGCTTCGTCCGCTTCCCTACAGGATCGGTATAAATCTGGTACGTAAGTTTATGTTCAGAAAA
>ONTX01000117.1 GCA_900320825.1 uncultured Lachnospiraceae bacterium
AAACCGTTTTCCTATAAATTCAATTAGTTGTCTGAATAATCAGCGAATTATCTGATTATATAATAATGTTCACTTATTTCTTAATACGTCCAATAAATGGGAAAAATATTCCGGAAGGGGTGCGGAAAATTCAATATATTCACCCTTTGAAGGATGTTCAAAGCCGAGAATCTGTGCATGAAGGGTCTGTCCGTCCAAATTAAACCTTTTATTGAGAGATGACGAAGCATTGCCGTAAACGGCATCTCCCAATAGAGGATGGCCGATGGATGACATATGAACTCTGATCTGATGAGTTCTGCCTGTTTCAAGCCTGCACTCGATATAGGTGTAGTCTCCGAATCTTTCAAGTACTCTATAATGGGTAACGGCTCTCTTACCGTCAGGTACAATACCCATTTTTTTACGGTCATTCATATTACGGCCTATGGGAGCATCCACAGCGCCTTCATCATCTTTAATATTTCCCAGACAAATAGCCTTATAAACTCTGTTAATGGAATGAACCTTGAACTGATCGGATAATGCCCTGTGAGCATCATCATTTTTACATGCAACGATTGAGCCTGTTGTATCCTTGTCGATCCTGTGAACGATACCCGGTCTTAAAACCCCGTTAATGCCGCTTAATGAATCTTTGCAATGATAAAGAAGAGCATTTACAAGGGTATCAGTAAAATGACCCGCAGAGGGATGAACAACCATGCCTTTGGGTTTGTTCACCACAATGATGTCATCATCTTCATAAAGGATATCAAGAGGAATATCCTGGGCGGGGATATCCGGACTTTCTGCTTCGGGAAGATCAAATTCCAGTATATCGCCCTCTTTTACACGGACCTTTCCTTTAGAAACCTTTCCGTTAATGATAAGCGCACCTTCATCTATTATCCCTTTAAGATAGGATCTTGATACACCTTCAAGCAAAAGAGGGAGAAGCTTGTCAGCCCTCTCCCCTTCATACGAATCATCGATTGTAAAAAGAAAATGTTCCATCAGTTCATCTCACGGAATTTCTTCTGGTTAAACTTCATGAAATAAAGATCCTTCTCTTTGTATTTAAAAAGAATGAGAAGAATGAACATGGCAGCCCCGCATGTTACAAATATATCGGCAACATTAAAAACAGGAAAATTGATAAGTTTAAAATAAATAAAATCAATCACATAGGAATATCTGATCCTGTCAATGCCGTTTCCGATACCACCCGCAATGATCATGGAAAGAGATATATTAAACGGAATGAATTTTATATCATCAGGACTCTTAATGATCATAAAAAGACAGAGTGCAACGATGACAGCGGAGATAAAAAGTATAAGAGCTTTCTGTCCCGCAAGCATTCCCCAGCTTGAACCGGTGTTAACTATATAATAAAGTTCCAATGCACCGTCAATCAGAACAAAAGAAGTGTTGTCCCTTAAATTTCGTACAGCAAGAACTTTAGAATACTGATCAAGAAAAACCGAGATGCACATAATGATAAAACATATAATGAGCATCTTGTTTTTGCTTATCTTTTTTCTTTCATGCATCTGAAGATCTTTTTCTTTTTTCAAAATCATTCTCCTTCGACAAAATTCAGTTCTTCAAGAGCGGCTTTCATATCATCTTCGGTAACTTCATCACTTATAAAAGCCTTGCCGGTTTTTCTGAGAAGTATGAATCTGATGTTGCCTGCGTCCATCTTTTTATCATTCTTTGTAAGATCGGTGATCGCCTGAAGATTTGCATTATCTATGGAAATGGGAAGTCCGAAAAGAACAAACATATCCCTTATCTCATAGAACTCGTCCTTTGAAATATAATCTTTTTTCCAGGAGATAAAAGCAGCTGCAACGCAGCCCAGGGCAACGCATTCTCCGTGAAGAAGCTTGAAGTCATAATACTTTTCAATGGCATGGCCGAGAGTATGACCCAGATTAAGAAGTGCCCTTTCTCCTTTTTCAAAAGGATCCTTTTCAACAACGGACTTCTTGATACCATCACATCTGTAGACCATTTCAAGAAGGATATCGGGATCCATGCTTAAGATTGCTTCGGAATTTTCTATCAGCCATACATAGAATTTTTCATCTTTGATAAGGGCTGATTTCATGACCTCAGCAAAACCGGAAGCAAACTGCTTACCGGGGAGACTTTTTAAAACGGAAAGATTGGTATACACAAGGCTTGGCATCTTAAATGCACCCACCATGTTCTTAAATCCGTCCAGATCAACTCCGGTCTTTCCACCTATGGAAGAATCCGCCTGGGAAAGAAGTGTTGTGGGGATCTGTATAAAATCGATGCCCCTTAAAAATGTCGCGGCGGTAAAACCGGTCATATCTCCGATAACTCCGCCGCCAAGTGCGACGAGAACTGCTTTTCTGTCAAATTTATTCTCTATCAGGAATTTGTATAACCCCTTAACTTCATCAAGATTCTTGTGGTCTTCTCCCGCCGGGATGACATATTTGAACACTCCGGAAGATATATCTGAAATTTTCTTTTCAACCTCATCCGCATATAAGGGATCAACATTCGTATCTGTAACGATACAGAACTTCCTTTTTTCAGGATAGATTAGTGAGATTTCTGAAGCAAGCGCTTCAAAAGAGAGCTTATATACAATATCGTAAGAGCTCTTATCTTTATTTTTGACAGTGAGCCTGGACATATCGGGAGCAGAATTCTCAGTCATGGATCATACCTTCATAATCATAATAATAACGGATCGTCAAACAGCAAGACGATCCGTTTTTTGTGTTAAAACAATAAATACTTTATCAGTAAAGTCCGCTTCCGTCACCGGGAGCCATAAGATCGCCTGAAAGAGTTACGCTTTCGGGAGTGATAACATATACACACTCTGAAACCTTCTCCATGCGGCATCCGAGAGCATAACTTGCACCGCAGAGAAAATCATATATGCTCTGAGCGGTAGGCTGTGCGATACCGTCAAGATTAAGAACAACACTGTTCATGGATTTAAGATCATCAACTACCTCGGCAGCATCGTTAAGCTGCTTGGGAAATCTCATACAGACACCGGCATTGATACTTGCGCTCATATTCTTCCTCCGACTATCCTTATCCTGGCTTTTAAACATTCCCTTAGATGACTTTTTGGCTTTATCTGAAGAATCATCGGAAGACTTTGATGCACGGGTATCTTCCTCTTCTTCATCATATCCGTAATCATCATCGTAATCTTCCTCGTCCTTATTGTCGAGTTTCATAAAGTTCATAAACTTGTCAACTGTACTGCCCATCTCTGTCCTCACATTCATTTATGATCTGAATAATCTCTGGCACCGAAAATCGCTGTTCCGATCCTGACATAAGAAGCCCCCTCTTGGACGGCTGTCTCATAATCACCACTCATACCCATGGAAAGAATATCCATATGAATATTATCAATATTTTGCTTTTTTATGTCAATGGATAATTGCTTCATATTGCGAAAATATACCCTGTTCTCCTCGGGATCATCGCATATGGGAGCACTTGTCATAAGTCCGCGGATGCTAATACCTTCAATGGAAGACATCTCTCTTACCGCTCCTTCAAGTTCCTCAGGCAAAAATCCGAACTTGCTTTCTTCTTTTGCCACATTGACCTCTAACAGTATATCACTAATCACACCGTTTTTAACAGAAATTTTTCCTATTTCACGTGCAAGCTTTATAGAATCCACGCTGTGAATAAGATAGGTCTTACCGACTATATATTTTACCTTGTTAGTCTGAAGATGACCTATCATATGCCACCTGATATCACCGGGAAGCTGATGTATCTTATCAACAAGTTCCTGGACGTAATTTTCACCGAAATCCCTGCAGCCGGCTGCATAAGCATCCTTAATGAGATCAACGGGTTTGGTCTTGCTGACGGCTATAAGGGTACATTCACTCTCATCCCTGCCGGCATCTTTACATAAAGATCTTATCTCATCATTTAAACGATTGTAATTAGCACCGCATTCAGACATTTTTTCTACCTAAATCATATCAGTCATTGATGAACTGTTTATCCGTTACAGTATCAGCTTTAAGAGCTATATAATCATAAACCCTGAGACCGTAGGTGGAATTGGGTTTAACTATGGCATATTCATCATTTTGGGAAAGAATGGTTATTTCCTTAAAATCGGCATAACCCTTATTTATATTATAAACTCCTGTAAGAGTACCTCTCTGTGTAACCACAAAGGTACTGCCCTCGGTGGCACCATGAATAACGTCACCTGCAGAAACAATGGAAGAATCAATATAGTAAACATGTGCTTCTTCGTCATATGCATAGATGTTGATATTCTTGGGAATGACCATGGCCTGCCCGCTCTCATCATATCCGGTAATATTGATCCTGTAAGTATCGTTCATGGAATCATAGGTTACAAAACTGTCATCAACAAGATAGAATTCCTTTTCGATGATGGATGAATTGGGAACCTTAAGGCCTCTCTCCTCACCAAGGACCAGTTCCACATCAAGAAATCTCTCATTGGAAAAAGAAGACATGGAATTGTTGAAACTGAGCTTACAGAATACTTCCTTGTCATTTCTGATGATATCAACTTTACCCCAGGACTCATACTGGTTTCTTAAAAACCTTGTAAGGATATATCCCTCTTCAAGAAGAGCGTCCGCTTCATTTTCCTTGATGGGAAATACAATACTCCAGTCCTCGCTCTCAGAGAGCTTATATACAGGATCTCCCGTGGCACGGAGTTCGTTTCCGGTAATGTTTTCTTTTTCGTAATCCTTCTCGTTGAAGATTCCTGAAGTGATATCCGAATCCTTTAATTCTTCATAACCGTCAACCCAGTATTCAACCACACCCGCTTCGGAGCTGGTGCAATACTTAACAGCAGTTGAAAGTCCGCCCTCATCCTGGGCTTTTTTCAGTGATTCCAGGAAACTGGAATTGGCAAGCTTTATAACGGAATTCTGAAGAGAATACTTAAAAGAATAAACCTCATTATAAGATGAAGCATCAAAAGTGTGGGAAAAATCCACTATCTCGCTTTTGAAATCATCAAGTTCCTTGTCTGTAAGTGTATTCTCAAGAAG
>ONTX01000265.1 GCA_900320825.1 uncultured Lachnospiraceae bacterium
AATGTTAAGGAGGTACATCATTTATGGAAAATATGCCGGAGGTAAAACTTGGAATAGTAGCGGTCTCAAGAGACTGCTTCCCCATGAGCCTGTCCATCAGCAGAAGACAGGCGGTTGTTGCGGAGTACAAGAAGACATACGGAGATATCTTCGAGTGCCAGACCACCGTTGAGAATGAGATCGATATGAGAAAGGCCCTCTCTGAGGTAAATGCCGCAGGCTGTAATGCCCTTGTTGTATTCCTCGGAAACTTCGGACCCGAGAGCAGCGAGATCCTTCTTGTTAAGGAATTTAACGGACCTTCAATGGTAGTAGCCGCAGCTGAGGAAGCAGGCGACAAGCTTCTTGACGACAGAGGCGATGCATACTGCGGAATGCTCAATGCAAGCTACAACCTCTATCTCAGAAACCTCAGGGCTTATATCCCCGAGTATCCCGTCGGAACCGCCGACGAGATCGCAGACATGATAAATGATTTCAAGACCGTAGCAAGAGTAAGGATCGCACTTTCAGATCTTAAGATCATCGGCTTTGGTCCCAGACCCCAGGACTTCCTTGCATGTAATGCTCCCATCAAGCAGCTCTACAACCTTGGCATCGAGATCCAGGAAAACTCAGAACTTGATCTTTTCGAAAGTTTCAATAAGCATGCAGGCGATGCACGTATCAAGGATGTTGCCGCAGACATGGCAGCAGAGCTGGGTGCAGGAAACAAGAAGCCCGAAGTACTTGAAAAGCTGGCACAGTACGAGATAACCCTTCTTGACTGGATCGAGGCAAATAAGGGAAGCAGGAGTCACGTTGTAATCGCAGGAAAGTGCTGGCCTGCATTCCAGACCCAGTTCGGATTCGTTCCCTGCTATGTAAACAGCCGTCTTGCAAAGAGAGGCATTCCCGTATCTTGTGAAGTTGATATTTACGGAGCACTTTCCGAGTATATCGGACAGCTTGTTTCAGAAGATGCCGTTACCCTTCTTGATATCAACAACTCCGTACCCCGTGATATGTTTGAATCAGAGATCAAGGGCAAGTTCGGATACGATTACACCATAAAGGATACCTTCATGGGCTTCCACTGCGGAAATACCTGCTCCACAAAGCTTGCATTCTGCGAGATGAAGAACCAGAAGATCATGGCACGTACCCTTCCCGAGGAGGTTACCAACGGAACTCTGGAGGGCGACCTTATCCCCGGAGAAGCAACCGTATTCAGAATCCAGAGCACATCAGATGCTAAGCTTCGTGCTTACGTTGCAGAGGGTGAGATCCTTCCCGTAAGGACCAGATCCTTCGGAGCAATCGGAATCTTCGCAATCCCTGAGATGGGCAGATTCTACAGACATGTGCTTGTTGAGAAGAATTATCCTCACCATGCGGCTATCACCTTCCATCACAACGGAAAGCTCCTCTATGAGGTATTCAAATATCTCGGAGTTGCATATGATGAGATAGATTACAATCAGCCCGCAGGTGTAAGATATCCTTCGGAGAATCCTTTTAAGTGATCCGAAAGATCATAAAAAAGTAAAATGTTGCATAAAAATGGCCCGGTTTTCTTAGGAAAATCGGGCTATTTTATTAAATATTTCGAAAATGTTACAAAAATGTTGCATTTACCCGAAAAGCCTATATAATAGAAGATACCCACGAATATTATGAGTATGAATGTAATTAAGAAAATTTCAAAGGCAGCGGGTTTTGCCGCACTTTTGTCTGCAGCCGTTATGATGCCCGTGAGGGTTCAGGCCACCGGACTTGTAAGCGGCGGAGCTTTGAGAGAACTTAACTTAAGTTCCACTACTCTTTACGAGAGTGTCAAGACATCGGCACGTACCACTGTTACAGAGCAGATAACCGATCCTGCGGATGTTATAGAGGAAGAGTATTTAAATCTTGCCATAGCTCTTTTTAAGACCGATCCCAAGTACTGCAACGTCCGTTCGGGTCCCGGAACAGAGTATTCCGTTGTTGGCCGTATGTATGACGGAAGTGTTGGAACCCTCGTTGACGGGGAGGATGAATCCATCAAGGGTGATGCCGATCCGGACGGAGACAACTCCAAATGGATCTGGATCCAGAGCGGTGATACCAAAGGATATGTGCTTCAGAACTTCCTGGTTACGGGAGTTGCGGCCTATAACAGGCTGGATGAGCATACCGATTATTACGCTGAGGTGCTTGTAGGACAGCTTAATGTCAGGGAAAGTGCTTCACTTAACTCAAAAGCCCTTACCTATGTAAAACAGGGCGAGAAATACAAAATAGTCATCGAGGATGGTGTTGATCCCAGAGTATACCTTGCATCAAAGGGAGAGAACTCCTCCAGCGACGGACTTACATGGATCAAGGTCCTTTATTCCGGAAATAAGGTCGGTTATGTATGTTCCGATTACGTAAATATCACTGAGGAATATACCACAGCCAAGACCATTGAGGAGATAAGGGCAGAGGAAGAGGCTGAAAGAGAAAGAAAAGAAAGAGCAAATCAGTCCTCATCCAATAATACAAGCCAGTCAGCCAAAGAAAACCTTACTATCAGCAAACCTGTAAATCTGAGCACAGACTATGCAAGTGTATCGGATCTCAGAAAAGCAATGGTTGATTATGCACTTCAGTTCGTAGGAAATCCTTATGTCCTGGGTGGACAGAGCTTAAACGGAACCGACTGCTCCGGATTTACCTGCTATGTATACAGAGATTTCGGTTACAGCATAGCAAGAACTCCTTCGGGACAGTATTCGTCAGCAGGACGGAGCATCTCCCTTGAAGAGGCACAGCCCGGAGATATCATATGCTACGGCAGCGGAGGATGCTCACATGTTGCCATGTATATCGGAAACGGACAGATTGTTCACGAATCCAATCCCAGAAGAGGACTTGAAACCAATTCGGTCTACTTCATGAAGAACATAATAGGTGTCAAGAGCGTACTTGACTGATAAAAATCCCGCCAATCAGGCGGGATTTTTCGCACCGGATTTTTTCGTATCCGGTGCTTTTTGTTTCACTTTTGTTATGCCCACGGGTATAAAATCGGTATATGATGAAAATAGGATGGCTTTGCGTATAAAAGCAGAGCCCGACGTATCTGTGAAAGGAAAAGATTATGAGCGGATTTACAAAAAGAGTCACAAAAGAACGTTTTATGTTTTGCATAAAATATCGCGGCTGGGTCATGGATAATGAGAAAGAGGCTTTTGAAAAGCTTTATGATTATGCAACAACGGTTGAAAATGTGGAACTTGACAGGTTTCTTGATGAAGTGACCCGCAATGGTTTCAGATATTCCACTAAAAAGGAAAGAATCGTAAAAGATATCAAAGATAAAATAAGTAAATTAAGCCTTCCTGAGGAACTGTCTGCTCCTTTTATGAATATGCCTGAAGAGGTGGATGATAAAGAACTGCAAAAAGTCATTAAAGGGATAGACAGACGTTTAGATGATGAAAAAGAAAAGGTTATCGGTGAGAACGCCAAGATTTTCAATGAGCGCTTCGGAGGAATGAAGAAAAAAGATTTTTCCGACAGGCTTGTTTTGAAGGGATGGGGAAATTACCGGGACATTTCCTTTTTTATGTCGCTTTATAAAACTGCCCATGACAATGCAGACCCTGAGTCCATGGCATTCATGGAAGAGTTGATGAATACTGATGTTACGGATGATCCTGAAAAGCGTAAGGCTGTAGTTGATAAAATAAAAGAATTTGCAGCAAATGGCTATTTTGCGCTTGAAGGCTTCAAGACCGTCAAAGATGATGCTCAGAAGGTCAAACTCTTACTTGAGGGTAAGGATCTTGAAGAGGTGAAGAAGAAGCGTGAGGAAGCAAAGAAGAGAATTGAGCGTGTAGATTTAGGGATCAGGACAGATGCCATTTTCGTTGAGAAAGCAAAGGAAATGGGATGGCGTGATGAAGATATCCCAATTCTCAATAAGATAACCGAGATACAGAACCAATACCGCGGGAACATAGACGGAGAACCTCTTGAAGAGATGCGTCAGAAGATCATGCAGACAAAGATCGATCCCGCAAAGTATTACACTGTCAGAAATGCACTCCTCAGAGAGGCTCTTAACACATCCGGTGACAAGAGGTTCGGCGGAAGGCGTGACTCTTACCGTACAGCCATGAACATCCTGAAGGAGGCTGTAAAAAATTCCGAGTATATGATCCATCACGAATCTCACGAGGAAAAAAAGAAAGAGTTTATTGAAGAAGCAAAGAAGCGCGGATGGAACAAACCGGATGATGAACGCATCCTGGGACTGGTTTTTGATGCCCGTTTTAACGGAGACGGAAAACTTAATGCAGATTATGAGAAGAGACTTGATGAACTGAAAAAAGAAGAAAACTACGACATCGTTAGTAAAACCCGCTTTCTTGGACGTCTCTCCGGCATATTGAGCAGAATTTCGCGCGATGATTATTCTGATGCACAAAAAACAGTCCGTTCGATCACCAGGGTCGATCAGAATGTGGACTCTATTTTTAAGAAGTCTTTATTTGAGCCCGTAAACGGGTTTGTTATACCTGCTCCTGAGGAGATAAGAGACCCGAGACTGGCAAGGTTCTATTCCCTTACTACATTTTGCATGGGAAAAAGTGACAATTACAGAGACTGGATCATAGATGCAGAAAATAAAGGATTTAGCCCCAGGATCATGGCTGTGGTCCTTGCGGAAAAAACCATCAAGATAGCTGAAGAAGCAAAGGATCCTGCCGGCCAGAATGAGAATGTTCAGAGATATATCAAAGTAGTGTGCGATGATATGACGAGAAACCAAGGGTACTATGCCGATTATCATCCTACAAAAGAAGAGGAAGAGGAAAAGAAAAGAGCCGAAGAGTATCTCGACGGGATCATCAATGAGAGGATGAATGCGTATACCAATATTGATCCCGCACTGGAGGAGCAAAGAAAGAGAGAGCGCAGGGAGTATATCGAATCTGCAAGGCAGGCAGGCTGGAATGAACCCGGTGATGAAGAACTCCTTAATGCTTTTTACAACGCAAGGTATGACAGGGAAGGAAATGTTGTTCCCCGGATAGATAATATCGTTCGTAATCCCGCACTTCAGAACGGTAACCTTGGTGTTGCCAGGAGGGCCTGGCTCACGGTCCTTAGGGCTGAACTTAATGCTCTTGACCACGGCGGCAATGATACAAGATCTACTGCCCAGGTAAACGCACAGCGCGTGATCTACACTGCGATCAACCGCGCTGAACTTATAGCTACCAGAGAAAATATGGTCGATAAGTGTATTGAAAAGGGTTGGGATATTGATAAAACTGTCTTCAGAAGAGTATTTGAGGCGTACATCAAGGCAGGAAAGCATGATAAGAGCAGTGTTATCAGTGAACTTACAAGAGGCCGCTGTCAGGCATACAACATCGCAAATGTTGAGCCCAACGGCTCCCTTATACATATTCAGTCCTTCCACCAGCTCCAAAAAATGCACGAAGAGCTCACCGCCATGTCCAAGGAAAGGTATTTTGACAGCTATATACCCGAAATGATCAATACAGCGTTAAATGCCGTTTCGGAAGAAATGAAAAAGTATGATGAAAATGTATTGAACACTGAGAGGGCGAGAAACGATTCTCTTATAGAAGAGCACAAACAGCATGTAGACGAAGCAATTGAGGTATACAGAGACCGTCTGGTTGGACTGAAGGAAGCAGATCTTGATGATCTTGAAAAAGCATCGGCGCCCCTTCAGAATGATTCGCCTGCACTTGCGGATCTAAAGGAAAAAGCAATGCTTGTTGCCAAAGAAAAAGAAGGCTTCAAGGCTGCTCTTAAGGATCCTTCCTCGCCGGATGCCAGACCCTTCATGGAAAAGCTCTACAATCTTAATAAAGAACTTGAAAGATATGAGATGGAAGTTACTGATAAGAATAACTGGCCTTATTCTATCATGAGCTTTGCAAAGACTGTTCTTTCTGAGCATTGGGAGAAATACAGAGAAGTTGCGGAGGGAATTGACCGCCTTAACGCGAAAGCAGAACCTCACAAAGAAAAAATACTGTCACTTGAATATGCTGATCTTATCAAGATCGGGAATCTTTGCGTTAATCCCGCTCACGGTCAGCCTTTCCCCGAACAGCTTAATCTTGTTCTTCAGTGGGGAAGATATGTATCCCAGTCACGAAAAGAACTGGAGGCAATAAAGCAGCAGTACAACTCTCTTGAGGGAATACGTTTTAAGACACGCTATGTTACGGTTAACGATGCTCTTGCAAGGCTTGTGGATGAAGTACATCCCAACATGATCAATGCGAACACCGTAACACTGCTCAAGGATTATTTCCCTGCACGCTATGAGGAATACAAGACCCGTAAGGATATTGTGACTGCACATGCCGGAGGAAAAGATGCATTTGTTAATGCTGCCGTAAATGCCGGCTGGAATACAGAGGAAGAACGTCAGCTCATCGAAACACTGTACAACGCAGGCCTTGACAGTATCGGAAAGAAGGTCATGGTTGCCGACAATATCACTTATGAGGATCAGCTCAGAGAACTGACTGCTGCAAAGGATAACAATGTAGAGTCGCTCTTTGACAAATACAGAACACTGTATGACGCTCTAAGCGAGATTGATGTCGAAAATCGAACAAACAGTATCTCAGATGCCATTCTGGCTCTGGAAGGACGTATGCAGCAGCTTCAGCCCAGGCTCGATGAGATACAGCACCAGCGTGAGCTTGAGGCACTTGAGATATCAAGGCGTGAGATGTGGGCAAGGGATCGTATGGGCCTGTCTCCTTTGAATATTCATATTGACGGTCTCCGTCAAAGGAGAGATGAGGAAATTGCCAGAGAAAACAGGGAAATGATGAAGGAAGATCTTCTGGAATCACACGCCTTGGCCGTCAAGACTTTTGGCAATGACTTGTCAAGTCATGGTTTCAGCGAAGCAGAACGCACTTTCCTCACAGAACTTTACAAGTATTCCGTAAATGAAAACGGTCAGGCCATAAAGAACGATCATAATGCAATGAGCCTTACCAATATGATCGGAATGCTCGCCATCACAAACAGGGAGAATATTTCAAGGGTATCGGAATATCTGACTGAAATTTATGATTTTATTAATGAACTTCCTGAAAATGAGCGACCTCAGCAGCTGAGCGATGCTCTGCCCCGGTTGGAGCAGATGAAGAATGATGCCCGGGAGATAGTTGAACGCAGAGAAGCAGAAAATGCTGTGGGTGACTATTATGACATGATGATCTGGAGAACAAAGGAACCTGTCGCATCTAACGGATTGCGCTGCTCGCAGGAACTTTTGGATGAGATCCTGGAAGTTGCCAAGAAGATCGAAGGTAACGAAAAAATCTCCGGCCTTATAGATTCCCTCGAGAATTATAACAGAGATCATAAGAAGGAAGACCTTAACCATAAGGTTGTATCAAGTTTTGATCTGATCAGACAGATGCATCAGGAACTTTGTTCCCTTCCGGAGGATAAAAAGCCTCAGGCAGAAGCGGTTATAGGAAAGCTAAATACATTCCTTACCGATCTGAGCCGCAGACAATCGTATGAGTATGCGCAGAAAAAGAATGAGAGCTCTCGTTTTGAAGAGATCGAAAAGATGCCTTTCTGGCAGGATAATGAAAAGCGTTCCTTCCTGCATCTTATTGAAGAGTCTCAGTATGACCACAACAATAATAAGATAGTTTCCATCGCAGAACTTGCTGATAGGTGCGGATCTGTTGATACTGAGGAAAAGTTTAACGAACTCCTCACTCAGATGAAGGAAAGCATTCTCAAGGTTCCTGAGCATGAAAGAAGTGTTGCACAGCAGAGTCTCGTTATCGGTGTGAACCGCAGGGCATATGTTGCTCCGCCTCTGGCTGATGATGACAGACAGCAGGTGCTTGAGCAGAGGCGCCTAAGAGATGAGGAAAGACAGAGAGCCCGTGCAATAAAGCAGCGTTTTGAACCTTTCGAGGATATGCAGTGGGTACAGGATGGAGACAGGGAGTTCATCGAAAGGATCTTTAATGCAAGACCTGTTGAGAACGCTCAGGAGTATGACCGTCTGGTAGAATCTCTTTCAACCACTCAGAAGGCAAGTTACTGGGTTGTATCGGATATTCTGGGGCAGATATCAGGTGAACTGAAAAAAATTCCTGCCGGGGAAAGGACAGAAACGCAGCGCGAAGCAATCGGTGCAATCGATCTGATGATCGGACAGTTAAATGCTTTAGAGCCCGGATGGCAGGCATATAAAGCTGCAGGATATCCTCAGCTGAATAATAACATAATAGGTGCTCCGGCAGGCGGAGCTGCAAATGCCGGTGCTCCCGTAGGTCCCGAACTGCAGGCGATGAATGCCGAAAAAGTAAAGTTCGGCATTATCAAGTCGAATCTGGACAAAGTTGCTCATGCATATACCGGCCATACCAACAGCGGTGAGTACAACAGGATGGTACAAAAGCTTAATGAACTGACTGAAGAAAATGATCCCGATCAGTTTGTAAGGCTTCGCGGAGAACTTGGTGAAGAGGCACGTAAGTATCTGGATCACACAGGTCTTAAAAAGGCTTCACACTCTAACAGTGAGATCCGCCGTAAGTGTGCATTCCTTCTTATGGCATATACCGAGCATCCCTTGTATGAACACTATGCCGGGGAGGCAAATAAGAAGCGTTCCGACGAATATAAGATCTCGCTTAACAAGCTGGACAGCATGCCCGGAGTAGGAGCACCCGCAGCCGAGAGAAACCGCGTTAATATACAGGATCTTGCCCATGAACAACAGATTGCTGAGGGAGGAGCAGGCAGAGCACACAGACCCCACAGACAGGCAGGCGGTAATGCCCCTCAGAACAACGTGCCTCAAAACGCAGGACCTGAGAATAACGCACCGCAAAACGTGGCACCCGGAAGAAGAAATAATTAAAAGTCCCTAAGCTGATACTGATGATAAGCCTCCCGGAAGGAAATAATAATGAGCGGATTTACAGATCAGATAAGAAGAAACGGTAATTAACGGAGGAAGATAAGATGCCAAGGTGGACGGATGAAAAAAAGGAAATACCCGAGCTTTATGAGCAGCGTAAGGCACGTGAGATGAAGCTGTTTGAGGATAATAATCCTCTTAAATGCACCCCTTTTAACAAGGTATGTGATGCAATGCACAAAAAGTCGGTGCTCACACATTTTTATACCGATAATTACGGCCTGCTCGAAGTTGAGGAAGCTGATGTAAGAAATCTGTTTCTGACATGGTGTATGGGCGAAAGGAATATGTCCTTCGACGAGATCAGGGAAATGGATGTTAATACCGCCTCCAAAATCTTTAAGGAATTTGAATCCGATCTGGAAAAACATCCGATACTGCACAAAGACCCGGAACCAAATGCTGCATGGTACGGAAAAATGTTCGGAAAAGCTTTTTCACGCCTTAATGACCTGACATACCCTGCACAGGCTGATCTTGCGACCCCTGAAGGCCTTTTCTCCGTCAGAAAAAGCAATCTGTATTTAATGGGATATCTTTCAAGCATGTATTGCGGCTATATGCCCGGTTCCCTTAAGTCAAATAAAGAATTCAATAATGAGTTTGACAAGCATATGCCTCAGAAAGGCCTTGAGAATGTATGCAACACTCTTACCAATTATGTATATCTGGTTGGAACGGCTTCCAATCCGGAGAATGACAGTGCAAAGCGCTTTATGAACAAGGTGATGCTTGAAAGTGACATAGGGCCTCTTTTTGCCGGAAAAAAAGTCACCGAATCATTTAAGGTGGGAAGGAGCAATTCGAATAACTATTTCAACCGTATCGTAAACGGAATTGAAAAGATCAATTATGATGAAGTGGGAAAAGATTTTGTCCATTATGATGTGGAACTTCTGATGGATGAACCATTTTCCAAGATAAAGGAGACAGAACCTTTTATAGCCGATAAGGTGATCGAAGTTGTTAATAAAAATGTAAAATCATCGGTGACCTTTTCAGGCATGAATAACCTGGTAAAATTCGATAAAACCGAGGCGGAACTTGAATGGGAAGAAAGAGTAGATGATTTTGAACGCAAGTGTGATAACGCCGATGAACTGATCAGGCGTAAAGAAAAAGACGAACATAATAAGCATTTTCAATTAAACGGGACTAAGGCAAAGGCTTACAGAGAGGAGATATTTTCTCTCGGGGAATCCTTACGTAACGGCGAAAACAAAGTGAAGGACCTCAGAATTGCAAAGGAGGGATATAAGGATCTCGACCTTAAGGCCTTCATCAACACTCTTACGGAAAACAAGGCGGTTTTGAAAGAGACGGCAGAAGCTTTTGATGATGTTTTTTCGAAACTCACAGAGTCCCAGTCTCCTCTTTTTAATGACAGATTACATAAAAACATTGCCGGCCGTTTTACGGGTTATTTCAGAGTTTATTCCAAAGACGGAACAGGACGTGACGCCACCACCCGCATAAGGGATGCGGAGGAAGCGGTATACCTGGGTCTGACAAACGAAGAGATGATGTGGCTGGAAAAGTCGGTGATACTCTATTATATGACCAGGGAAGATTACCGGGTTGACTATCATCCGCTTGTATACCGCAGTAACGGTACTATATATAAATCGCAGAAATCATTCCCCGTTTCCAATCCGGACCTCGTTTACATAAAACAGCCCACGGATGATGAGATAGCCAAAAGAGAAGAGCAGTCCGTAAAGGCCGCAGAAGAAGCATCTTTAAATAATGACCGTGATGCTGAACAGTACCTTGATCGCAATGAGAATCTTCGAAAGGAACGTGCAGAAAAAAGAAAAGTAAAAAGGGCTGAACTTCAAAAGATCCTGCTTATAAAGAGCGGCAATACCGAGGTGACCGAGGAGGATTTTTATAAAAGAGCATACGAAAACGGATGGAAAAAAGAAGAGGATGAAGCTTTCCTTAAGGCAGTAGCGCAGGCTCATTTAAAGGAAAGAAGGGAAACTTATGGATCCTCCCGTCGGCTGTCCGGGACAATAAGTATGATCCTGAACAACAAACTTCCCGAAAAAACCCATTACAGGGAAAGGGAAAAGGTAATTAATGAAGCTCTGTCCGAATACTCTGATCATAATTTTCAGTTACTCGCAAAGGATGCCGATTCGTCCGCAAAAAATAAATTATATCTTGAGGAGATTGAAAGTCATAGAGATGTTTATGCTTTAGGTCTGAAGGAACAGAATCCCTATATAAGAGATTTCCTGATTGCATCATTCGGAGCGTGCTTTAATAAAGACGGATCCGTCGATGAAGAACTGAAAAAAATGAGAGACGGGATGTACTCTAAAAATATCGGTCTGAATAAAAGACTGGATGATTATGTAAAGCGCATCATGTCCATCCCGGCAGAAAACAGATCGGCTGAACAGGAAAAGGCATACAAGGCCGCACTGATTTATAATGAAGAGGAAAAGAAGAACCGGTGGATAAGTAACTTTCCCGATCGAATGAAAACCAACGGCTGGTTTTTCGGAGGTGAGGCAAAAAGAGCTTTCGGGCTGGTCAGGGATGGAAAGAAATATATATCGAAAGAGGATGAGGATGCGTTTGCCGGACTGATGGATGCTTTTGAAAAAGGCGAGCATATAGATCATCCCGGTATAAAGGTCTCCGGTTCTCCCGATGGAGCAAAGCTGACCATTGATATGTTAAAGAAAGCACGGGATCTGATAAATGCCGGTCCGGATAAGAGAGAAAAAAGATGGCTTGTTAAGGACTTGGATTCTCATATCGCTGATGTGAAATTCCAGAGCCTGTCTGCACCTGTGGAAAAGACTGTCCGTGCTCTTAAAGAGCAGGATATGATCGAAATGGGAAGAGTTGCGGATCGTGCTCTTGAAAATATCGGAGAAAATGCATCCGAAGAATACAGAGCGGCACTAAATGCGGTAAAGTCTTTTTCCGAAGAAGCACAGTACCTTGAAAACTATGTTAAGTACAATTATTCATATTACGATAATCGCAGTCCGCATAAGGATCATTTCTTTGAAAAATTCTATGACCTTGATGCCAAACTCTCGGTATATCTGAACATGGTAAACGGGGAAGATCCCGATATGCTTTCGGTGTGGGCTAAGATCAATCCGGAGAAGGCTGCTGTTTATGCAGATAAAATGCCTGCTCCGAAGAAGGAAGAAGTTCATGCGAATGAAGAAGAAAATGTGATCCATGTAAATGAGAATGCGGGCAATGTAAACGAAAATGCAGATAATGACCATAATGAGATCATTATCGAAAATAATGTTCATGATGATCATGTAAATGAAAACGAAAATGCGGGTAATATAAATGAGAATGCCGGTAATGTAAACGAAAATGACAATAATATAAACGAGAATGTGGGTAACGGAAATGAAAATGCCCATGAAAATGAGCAGGTGCAGATTCCCGATGGCCGGATTGCCGAAGCCGGGATCATGAACGCACAAAAAGAAAAATTCATGGTCATAAAGGCAAACTTAGGCAGAGTGGTCCATGCATATCTCGGTCATACCAATTCTGAGGAGTATAACAGGATGATCCGGAAACTTGGCGAGCTTACCGAAGCAAATGATCCGGACCGTTTTGCGGAGCTTCGCGGAGAACTCGGAGAACAGGCGCGTAAATATCTGGATCATACGGGTCTTGGCAAAGCCTCCCACCCTAACAGTGAGATACGCCGTAAGTGTGCGTTCCTTATCATGGCATATGCAGATCATCCGTTGTATGCACATTACGCAGAGCGTGCAAACAATAAGCGATCCGAAGAGCATAAGATATCATTCAACACAATTGATAATATGCCCGGTGTCGGAGCACCTGCACCTTTAGAAAGGAACCGCGTAAACATTAACGAACTTGCAAATGAACAGCAGATCGCTGAAGGCGGAGCTCAAAGAGAACGCAGAGGACGCAGAGCAAATGCTGCAAACGCCGGACGAGAAAATAATAACAGGATAAGCATCCGCGAAAACGGTTCAGAGCCTGGTGAAAGAAAAAGTTCGGGACCGGCGAGAAAAAGCGGTAACTGATAAGTAATAAGTAATAAGGAGTAGTTCAATGGATATAGATAAGATCTTATCGATATGTGACCATACACTTTTAAAACAGGAAGCAACCTGGGAACAGATAAGGCAGCTTTGCGATGATGCGATCAAATACCATACCGCATCGGTCTGCATACCTCCCTGCTATGTAGAGGATGCAAAAAAATATGCGGGCGATAAGATGACTATCTGCACTGTCATTGGTTTTCCCAACGGAAATATGACAACGGATGTGAAGGTTTTCGAGACTAAGGATGCCATCGAAAAAGGTGCTGATGAGATCGATATGGTCATCAACATAGGACGGCTTAAGAGCAGGGACTATGATTATGTAAAAAACGAGATAGTCAGGATCAAAGAGGTCTGCGGTGGAAAGATCCTCAAAGTCATCATCGAGACTTGTCTTCTTACTGATGATGAAAAGATAAAAATGTGTGAGATCGTTACTCAGTCCGGTGCGGACTATATCAAGACATCAACGGGCTTTTCCACGGCGGGTGCGACCTTTGAGGACGTAGAGCTCTTTGCAAAACATGTAGGCCCTAATGTGAAGATCAAGGCCGCGGGCGGAATCTCCACTCTTGAAGATGCGGAAAAATTCATGGAACTGGGTGCATCAAGACTAGGCACCAGCAGAGTTGTAAAGATTGTAAAAGAAATGGACTGAAAAAAGTTCCGGCATAAGCCGGAACTTTTTAAACTTTACAGTTTGCAGTATACGGTCATAAAGATCATGAAAGTCTTGAGATGTAGTAAGGAAGTTCAAGCTCGAAATTAACTGCATAATCAACCTTATCTGGATCATTGTAGGTGTTCCTGATGCATGCTGCGGTATAGTCTGCTGCAATGGAAAGCGAATCGAAGATGCTCTTTCCGTTAACAAGAGCTCCGGTAAATGCACTTGCATAAATATCCCCGGTTCCGTGGGATTTGTGAGGGATTTTTTCCGTTCCGTAGCTTATGAATTCATCTTTTGCGGAATCGTAACCGATGAATCCGAAGGAACCGTCCTTAAGGGTTACACCTGTGATGACAGGGAATTTAACTCCTTTGTCTGCAAGCTTTTTAAGAAGATCCTTTGTAACCTCCTCAGGAGCATCCTCTCCGGGATAATCTTCACCGAGCATCAGGGCAGCTTCGGAGATATTAGGAAGTGCGATGTCGGCCTCGGCACAAAGACCGGCCATCTCAAGTGCGAAGTTTTTATCAAATCCCACATAGAGATTTCCGTTATCGGCCATTGCAGGGTCCACTACCTTGAATGTTGAGCCATTGTCGAAAGCTTTGAAGTAGCTCTTTACGATCTCAATCTGCTTGAGGCTTCCAAGATATCCGGTATAGATCGCATCAAACTTAAAACCTTCTTTTACCCAGTGATCCCTGATGGGCTCCATATCATCGGTA
>ONTX01000486.1 GCA_900320825.1 uncultured Lachnospiraceae bacterium
ACTTTTTTCTTCTGTCGAGTTTGCCGGAAATCCTCATTCCAAGGATCTGGAAAAGCTGGACCAGAAGTATCAGGATTATTACGGAAGGCCAGAGTATCTGTGGCTGGAATCTGTTATAGCCGTATCTGATGGCTATGCTTCCAAGTCCGCCGCCGCCTACAGCACCCGCCATTGCGGAATAACCCAGGATCGTTCCGAAGGCAATGGTGGCACCTACCAAAAGAGAAGTCCTTGCTTCCGCAAGAAGTACCTTGAAGATTATGGTCCCGTTTCCCGCTCCCAGGCTCTGCGCAGCTTCTATGACACCCTTATCCACTTCTTTAAGGGAGCTTTCAACCATTCTTCCGATAAAAGGTGCTGCAGCCACAACAAGAGGAACTATGGTAGCACCGGTTCCGTAACTTTTTCCCACGATTGCCCTGGTGACAGGGATAAGGACCACCAGAAGGATTATGAAGGGAAAACTTCTTAAGATATTGGTCACAAGATCCAGGATCTTATAAATGAATTTATTGGGCTTTATACCGTCCTTGTCGGTCACGGCAAGGATTATCCCAAGGGGAAGACCAAGGAGATATCCGAATAAAGTAGACAGACCCACGATGATAAGCGTATCCCTGAGGCCCTCAATTATCATCAGTATTTCCTGCTGAGTCAGCATCGTACTCCACCTCCTTCGGATTTAATCCCTTTTCTTCAAAATACTTTATGAACCTCTCTGCCTTTTCCTCATCGTCCGGAAGCTGGAGAAGCATCTCTCCCACCGCATTTCCGTTCACATTCTCGGTATTGGCATAAAGGATATTTACCGGTGTTGATGTTTCAAGAATAATGTTTCCTATGGTAGGCTCGTAAGAATTTTGGCCATTGAAGTGTACTCTTACGACTCTCTCACTGGTCATGCTTAAGATATGAGTACTTCCGCTGTATACCAGCCTCTTTGCTTCTTCTGTCCGGGGATTTCTGAAAAGATCCTCAACTCTTCCGCTCTCAACCAGCTCACCGTGATCAAGCACCGCCACCTTTGAACAGATCTCACGGATAACACTCATCTCATGGGTGATGACCACAATGGTGATACCGTATTTTTCGTTTATCTCCTTTAAAAGAGAAAGGATGGATTTTGTGGTCTGGGGATCCAAAGCACTGGTCGCCTCATCGCAAAGAAGTATCTCAGGCTTTGATGCAAGCACACGGGCTATGGCAACTCTCTGTTTTTGTCCCCCGGAAAGCTGTGCGGGATATGCGGAAGCTTTTTCGGATAGTCCTACGGCTTCAAGGTATTCAAGAGCTTTCTTTCTTGCTTCTTTTTTTCCTTTTCCTGCTATCTCAAGAGGAAAAGCGACATTATCAAGCACGCTCCTTTGCATAAGGAGATTAAAATGCTGGAAGATCATTCCGATCTTTCTTCTCTCCGCACGAAGCTGTCTGTCATTTAGTTCCATCAGATCCCTGCCGCCGACGATCACCTTTCCGGATGTGGGCCTTTCAAGCAGATTGATACATCTCACCAGAGTGGATTTACCCGCACCGGAAAGACCTATAATACCGTAGATGTCCTTCTTTTCGATCTCGATCGTGACATTTTTAAGTGCTTCGACTTTTCCTTTTTCCGAGACAAAGCTTTTATTCAGTTCTTTTATCTCAATAATCTTTTCGCTCATATTTCCACCGGACAAAATATTTATTTCAAACAAATAACATAATATACTTTTTATCCCAAAAATGCCACGAGAACCGTTTGCGCGGCTCTCATGGCAGGGAGGGTATATGTATTATCTTTAGAAAGGAACTACTGCTCCGTCATATGTGCTGTTGATAAACTCTTTGATCTCGTCTGACTTAAGAACTTCTACAAGAGCCTTGATGCCCTCATCGTTCTCATGACCTTCCTTAACTGCGATAACGTTAACATAGGTCTTTGCAGCTTCAGAATCATTAGCCTCGAATGCAAGTGCATCTCTTCCTACGGAAAGACCTGCTTCAAGTGCATAGTTTCCGTTAAGTACTACGTATGCCGCATCGGGAATTGCATCCTTAACGCTCTCTGCAGCAAGCTCGATGATCTTAACCTTTACATTGTAGGTCTCGATATCGTTAACGGTTGCGGTAAGTCCGGCACCTTCCCTAAGAGTAAGGATTCCGTTGTCCTGGAGAAGAAGAAGTGCTCTTGCTTCATTGGTGGTATCGTTGGGCACTGCGATCTCATCGCCGTCTGCAATATCATCAAGAGATGACTTGGTTCCTGCGTAGATTCCGAAGGGCTCATAGTGAATTCCGCCGGCATTTACAAGGTGGGTTCCCTGCTCTGCGTTGAAGGACTCAAGATAAGGGATGTGCTGGAAGTAGTTAGCATCGAACTCCTCTGATTCAACAACATTGTTGGGCTGTACATAATCGTCAAATACGGTTACCTTAAGTTCCCAGCCCTGAGTTGCAAGGATTTTGGATGCCTCTGCAAGAATCTCCGAATGGGGAGTCTGGCTTGCTGCTACGGTAATGGTTCCCTTTGCTTCAACTGCATCTGCTGCAGGTGCATCTGCTGCGGGTGCGTCTGCTGCGGGTGCGTCCTGTGTCTGCTGAGCTGCTTCAGGCTGAACTGTCTGGGGCGTGGTATCAGCTGCCTGTCCGCATCCTGCAAGAAGGCTTACGCCAAGGCTTGCTGCTGTGAGTGCTCCGAATACTTTTCCGATAAGATTTTTTTTCATAATTTTTTCCTCCTTTACAACTATCAGACGAATCCCAACTCCTCTTTTGAGGTCCGTCTGTTGTTTTGTATGGTGTGATTATCACACTTCCAAACGGATTTGTATAATACTTATAAACTATTGCCCGTTATAAGTAAAAGTTATCACAAATTCTGCCCGGATATAAAAGAACTCCCCCGCAGGCTGATATGGCCGGGGGAGAGTTCTTTATACTTTTATAAGATCAGTCTTTGAGTGATAACAGGATATCCGCCAGCCCGTCATGGTCATTATCCGATTCCGTTACAACATCTGCACTGCTCTTTACTTCATCTGATGCATTGAGCATTGCTATACCTACGCCCGCTGCCTCTATCATCGAGATGTCGTTTTTTTCATCCCCTGCCGCTATAGTCTGCGTAACGGGAATTCCCAGAATTTCGGAAAGCCTTATTACGGCAGATCCCTTTCCCGCTTCCTTCATAAAGATCTCAAGATAATTGGGATTGGAATAAACGGTTGTGATCCTGTCCCCCAGTTTTTCGTCTATCTCTTTCCTGAACCCTTCCTGTTTTTCATGATCATGAAGTTCTATCGCAATTACCTTACAGGGCTCTTCAGGCAGCTTACTTACTATATCTTCAGTCACTACGTAGGGTCTTTTTATAACCCGGTTATAGTAGTGAATCTCCTCATCATCCGCCGGTGTGACCATATAATCCGGAGTGTAGGTATGGCAGTGCACCCCGTGTTTATTTGCGATATCAAATATCACAGGAATCAGGTCGAAGGGAATACCAATATGAAGAACGGACTTTTTCGCATCGCAGTCATATATCTCGGCACCGTTAAAGCACACAAGGAACATACCGGGGTATGATAAATTCAATTCTTCACAGACAGGCAGCACATTATCAAGGCCGCGTCCGGTGCATACCGCAAACCTGTTGCCTGCCTCAACAAATTCATCAAGTGCTTTTCTTGTTTTTTCCGAGATCTCTTTTTTTGATGTAAGAAGAGTCCCGTCAAGATCCGAAAAAAATATCTTATTCACAGCTTATAACCCGTTCCCGTAAAAAGTGCCACATCAGTACCCAGATCATCTTTTACATTTATCTGAAGTACGCAGGTGGTCCTTCCGTTTCTTATGATCTTAGCCTCAGCCGTCAGTTTCTTTCCCTTTGGTGCCGCAAGATAATTGATGCTCACATTTTGGGCAACCGTGGGCTTATGGATGTTATTGGCAAGCGCCGCAAAGGACAGGTCTGCAAGAGTAAAAATGGCACCGCCCATTATTCCGCCGTTTGCGTTTTTGTGATCTTCTGTAAGCAGCACACTGCTTACGGCATGGTCATCGGAAAGCTCTTCCAATTTCATTCCCGAGAGCATGGCATATTTATCGCCTTCAAAATATTTAACTGCTTCTTCAAGATTTTTAAAAGTTGACATACATTACTCCAGTGACTGGGTTACGGGCACTTCGTTCTTGTGTTTGTAGCATTCGAAGATCTTCTCTGTTG
>ONTX01000137.1 GCA_900320825.1 uncultured Lachnospiraceae bacterium
GATCGAGAAGATGGCGATTATACTCTCACTCATACTCCCTACTCCTTTTCTGCGTTATCTGTTGCACTCCGATATTGTCCTCACCTCTTAATTGCTTGCTCGTTTGTCATATCTCACTCCTTCCGGTGATCCTCTCCACATGTTTCATCATCTGGATCGTAAGCTCATGTTTCGCATTCAGCTGTTCATGTTTCACATACAGCACAATCGCATCCAAAAGATCATCTGTCGGCTCCACGTTATACATCCTGAACAGTTCTTCTATCGCTTCTCTCATTTATCTCTCCTTTATATGTGAAAAGGCCGCCTGTGCGCCAACACAAGATATCTGTTAATAGTATCTGGCGGCCTTAACACTTACATCTTGTCCTCAACTATCGCGTTTCGATATAAAACACTCATTGGACAGTTTTTGCATAACTCCGATTCAGATAATTCGTGATTCATGACCTGTTCATCCCAGATCAAAGGATATCGACAATAGTGATTACACATATCAGCTGCCGCTTGTTCGATCTCGTCAAGATCTGCAATTCGTTTGATTATCATAAATAACTCCTTATAAACTCTTCCCGGAACTCTTCTCTGGTCCCGATCTGCTCTTCAAAAGCCTGCTGCCCGATCCGGTGGAGTAACTGCATCTCCAGTCCGGCTTTATGGACTCTCATATGGCAATCAACACACAGGTGCACTATTAATCGATGTCGATCACTAGCCTTACGGCAGGGACCGCCGAAGATATGATGCACATGTGCTGATGGTCTACCACATAGATAACAAACACCTTCGACATCATTCTTGATCAGACTTTGAATGCTTCTCGAGTTCCTCATAATCAATTAACCGCTCCGAAAAATTGTGTATCTTTTTATTCTTTTTCTTTTCTTTTTCTATATCTTTATCTTTATCTATATCTGTACTTCTAACGTTAGTTTTACTGTTAGTTTTACAGACTTTACCTTTTTGTTTCTCCCGGTACTCCTTCATGTACTCTTTCATGTACTCTCTCTTGAGTTCAAGGCTGTCTAAACTCTGATGCTTGCCCCATTTCGGAATAGTGATAACATTATCCACAACCTCGATCATCCCAAACTCCTGAAATACCTTTAATGCATTTTCAACTGTCGATTTTTTTCTCCGAAAAATTTTCGAAAGCATTTCATTTGTGTATGGAATTGCATCATTAAGTAAAAAAACTCCACTATTATTTGTCTTTCCTGCGAGGCATAACAGCTTGAACCATATAACGAGAATGGAATCCGCTTTTGGTAGACCTTCGATAAGCAGGATCTTCTCATCATCAAAGATGTTGGTGCTTATCTTTATCCACTTAACATCGTTCATGCCTTAACCTTCTTTCGATTGTTTTTATGGACTGCCTTATGGCAGTCATCACAAAGGGTTATGCCGTTATCAAGATCAAATCTCAAGTCCGGATACAATGCATATTGTTTGACGTGATGAGCATTGAGTTTCTTCCCTCTCTGTCCGCACTTTTGACAGGTATAATCATCCCGGCTAAACACCTGCTCTCTCCACTCTCTATACTCTGGAGCATTACGGTCTCTTGATTCTCTTTCCCAGAAGAATGGTTTATTATCTACATAAATCTTGCCGTTACGGACCACTGCTCTTAAATTTGGAAGGCATAACCAATAACAGTGATTATGTAAATACTCTTCGCCATTGATTATCCCGTTAAGAAAAGCGCAGTCTCCACAATAGACATCATTGGCATTTCCTTCGTATGGCGCCCCTTCAGGCAGTTCCATTCCGCATCTTTTACATATCAACATTCAGTGTCTCCTGATTCTTATTGAACTTATAAAGCCACTTATGTTTCTTAAGGCCCCGGCTTATTTCCCTGATCCTATGCGTTTCCTGAACGATATAGGCTTTGAGGTTAGGATCGTCAGGATCATCTGCTATGTAGTAGCCTCCTCCTACATTTATGATCGGGACCTCTCTCTTGGCCCTGCTGATTTCCTCCCTTACCTGCCTGTCAGGAATCCCCATCAGATCGACCAGCTCCTGACGGCTTATCGGCTTACTTTTGCTCCCAAGTGGTAAATATTCGTATATATTCCTCATTCGAGTCTCCCTTCTATGACTACTTCAATCCTCGGATCATCAGCGTCAACATCGAACTCATCCGTAAAACCCCATACACCTCTCCATCCGTCTGTCTCAATGACTTTGTTTCTCACAAGTGCATCTAGGATAAACTTTTTAGCAAAGCAAACATTATCCAGATCGCGATTTCTATTAGGCTCGATCCATCTGAAATGCAGATATGTTTTGCCTATAAAATGCACTCCTGTGAGTTGCTCTTCTATAAATTCCGTTATAATCAACTCATTTTTCGCCTTACATCCTGCCCCGGCAAACTTGTTTGACCGACAGGCTTTCGTATAATCATTCAGATTGTCCAGACGGCCCTTTATGATAAGGGTTTTTCTCTTGATATCTCCTGTTAATGCTTTATCCATAACTCTTCCATCTTTCTTAATTCATCCGGTGTTGCTGTTTCTATGCCCTGGTCCTTACATTCTGCTATGGTTCCTTCGAGTAATATGTGCATTTCCCTTGAATCGTACGTATGGCTGCCCCGGTAAACGATATACATATATGCTCCGTCATCGGTTGCTCTTACGAACTTCAAATGAGCGTTCTCAAGCTCCTCAACATACCTGATTGGTGCGTTTATCTTGCAACATAGCGGCACACCTTCATCCAGGTACTCAATCTGTCCATATGACGTGATGAGAATGTTTTTCATATGCGACATCGACATATTGAGCTTTTCTCGGAGTTTGTTGCACAAAACATGGAAGTAAGCGTTCGCATCAAGGCTTCTCGGCTTTGTGGCCTTTGAGATCTTTATCTTCAGATCCTTGTATTCCAGATCCTCTATGCCATTTGGTTCCTCATTTATGAGAAACTTGACCATCGGCTTCTTTGTTATATAGTCCCTTGATACTTCACAAAGCCGTCCTGTCAGATCCATCAGCGTCCTCCGAACTTGTCATATACTGCGCATAACTGTTCCATACTGATATCTTCCAGACTCGCAATCTTCCAACCCTCCAGAAGTTTCTTGCGGTTTTCGGAGCCTTCAGGATAATGCTTTTCTACTATGGCAAGCATCACCGATCTCGCAGGATATCCCGTTATCTTCTTGCCCTTCGGTTCTGTCATGCAAGCTGCGTCATCATCCGTTGTGGCAAGTCCGAAAGCCATCAGAAGCGAGTATCTTCTTGCATATGTAATTCCTGATCCCTGCTCCTGTGCCGGATTTGTCTTGCCCGATAGTGATGCCGTTATGACTCTGCATCCCCTTCTCGGTGCCTGTTCTTTGCCGTCAATGATTGGAACTGTGAAAACATAATCGTTTCCATCGACCGGCTCGATATACTGGTAGTAAGTGATCCCATTCTCTTCGAGCCATTTATGTATTTCTGATATGTCCGTGTATTTGTAGCCATAACCCTGGCTATTCTTATATAAAGTATTTCCCATGCTTATACCCCCTTGATATCAAGATATGTTGTTCTCGGCAAAAGTCTCGCCCATTCACAATCATGGTCCTTCAGATACTCCCTGATCTTCGCATCATCATCCTCATAGATGACTCTTTTGAAGTTGTCAGGAACCTCTCCTGTCTTAAGAAGCTTTTGAACTCCTCCGGCCTTCTTGATCTTGAAGGTATATTTATCCGTTTTGATGCCTTCCTCGTCCTTGCCGGTTGCAATCATGGCATCTTTGAGTCTGTCCTTCATCCATCCGATCTGATTTTCCAGATGCTTATCCATCTTTGTGATCTGATCCAGGATGGCCTTAACATATTCCTTCTTGCCCTTAAGCGCTGACTGCTCGAACTCCATCTTCCTTATTACTGATCCGTATCCGTCAGCTTTAACCTCTATCTCGCCATCGATCCCTTCGAGTGTGTCCAGTATTGTCTGCGGATCGCACTCCGGATCCATCATCAGTTCAGCGACCTGTTGCCACTGTCCTACTAAATCAAATAAGCTTGTCTCCATATCCTTCTCTCCTTATAATTTGTTGATCATGTCACTGATATTCTTAAAAATCTCAAGATCCGCATGTTCCACTGCGAGCCTTCCCTGATAGAACCGGCCGTTAATTGCATCATTTTTCCATGCCTCATCATCAGCGATATGTTTTGTGGTCAAAGCTATGACCGTTTCTAAATAACTCTTTAACTGTTCCATTACTTATCCCCTTCCTTATTCATGTATTCGAGAATCCTGACAAATAGATCCTTGTGGTACTTAATTAGTGTTTTTACTGTGATGAAGTCCTCAACCTCGTCCAGAGCTTTCAATATTCTTTCCAGCTCGGACAGGTGGTTTTCCTCATACTCGCTATCAAGTGGAGCATTCGGATGAATCACTCCGGCATCCGCAGCCTTTTGGATATCTTTCATCAATGCAAAATTGACAAATGGTTCATCGTTCAGTCTCGTCATCGCTCATACCCTGCCAGGCATAAACCTATACCGATCGAAAAAATGACTGCGTATGTCCAGAACAGAAGATCCGATTCAATCTCGATGCTGCATAATCCGAGTCCACCGATAAGTGTCAGGAACCAACCCCAGACGTATTTTCTCCCCTTTTGCATGGCTCTCTCCTTTCCTTCATAATCCGAGGATGTATTTGAGTGTTTCCGCATCTGCTCCAAGTTTCCGGGCAAGAAATACAAAATCCTTAAAATCAAAAACCTCAAGCCTGAGCTTTCTGCTCATTGCCGGTTGGCTTATGCCTCTCTCATTGGCCAGATCGGTATCATTTATCTTTTGGATCTTCTTTTCGCCCTGTACCCATGTCGC